>CAYGVA010000050.1:0-22169 GCA_964353225.1 uncultured Leptolyngbya sp. | reverse complement strand
CAAACACGAATTGCGTAATCGGATCCAGAATTTCGGCGGCTGAAGAAATCCGACTGGGCACAATCGAGCCCGCAGCACGGCCTTGAATATCTACGGATTCTGAAGCATTAATTGTCACATTGCCGGCTGAACCTGATGCCAGGGTGGCTGACCCTAGAAACCCCCCCTCTCGAATTGATAATCTGGCGGTATTAATCGTTGTATTATTCGCATTGCCAGTGCCAATGGTGACGGTCGTGATGCCACTTTGGGCAAGTGTAATGGGATTGTTACCTACAATGTCTATCAACCCTGTCGCATTAACTTGAATGGTTCCAGACTGTCCCATCCCTATAGCTGTGGAGACGGCAACGCCACCATTCAGAAAACTTAAATTGCCAGTTGATATTGAAATATTTCCGGCTTGATTGCTAGGATTGTTAACTAAACTTGTCGCGATCGAGGATAGACTTCTGGCATTAGCAGGGGCAAAACCATCGATAGTGATCGTATCTGCTACGTTAACTGCAATATTGCCACTAGGTGCTGACGTATAGGTTCGAATGTTAATACGTCCGCCATCTTGAACAGATAGCTGCCCAGCAGCGATAGTTACATCGCCTATCGCGCCTAATCCCAAGTTCTCGATTGTGATCTGGCTACCCAATCGGTCATCGGTTGTGTTACCTACTAAGTTCAAAGCATTCGTTGCCCGGACCGTTATCCCTTCAGAAGATTGGGTCCCAAGATTTTGGATCAGGGTAGCAGACCCCTCAGTTAAGTTGATATTGCGTCCCTGCAATTGGATTGAGCCATTGTTGCCACTGGCATCGAGCAGCGATTGCTGGGCAAGCTGAATATCATTAAATTGCGACACAGCAGCATAGTCTCCGACCCAGCCCTGCCCAGTGGCATTGAGTCCGACTTGCCCTGTGCTGACACTGCCTACTTCTAAATGGCCACCCCCGGTAACGCCAACAACGCCACCGGAAAAGTTCACAGGCCCCCCAATCAGCGCGAGGGTCTCATTTGCGTCCACCCGTAGTCCGACAGGGTTGCCGCTACGATTAACCGGACCGCCAGGCAGTTCTTGTAACTGGTGCCCAGCCCCCTGCACGGTAATCGGCGCAGGGTTGCCCAGTTGCAAACCGGTCGGAGCCGTAATCGTCAATAGGGGGTCAGGGGTATTGCCAATGCCAAAGGCGACGTTATTGGCAAAGAGAACATTCTCCGCCGTACTGGCCACAAAAGAACCCGGTACATTCAGGGTTGCCCCCGCACCAAAGACAATGCCACTGGGGTTAATCAAAAATAGATCGGGAGTGCTGCCGCCAGTCAATTGAACTTGACCATTGATGGTGGAGAGATTGCCGCCCGTCACGCGACCAATGACAGTATCAACCCCATTCGCCGACCCGCCATAGCTGGCATTGCCTAAGTCAAAGTGTGCTGTATCTGTGGTGTTGAGTAGAGAGAAATCACCAAAGCTGTGGAGTAGGGTGGCGGTGCCTTGGAGTTGGCCCCCGGTGATCGTGTAAGTCGTGGCACCGGTGGGAGTTACAGTAGTGCCAATCGTGCCATCAGAGGTCACCTGTGCCCAGGCAGGAGCCGCCAAGACCAGAAAAGTGAGTGCGGTCAGGCTCGGGATGGGGGGCAATTTCCGGGGCATGGTGTCGAATGTTACTTTCTCGCCACTATTATTCCCGCCATGGGTGCCTCAACGGTCCAGTAAATTTACTGAAGTGTCATCTGCCGGTCATGCACTTAGGTCGGTCGGGTTAGAACAGGTGGCGTAGGCAACAGATGAAGCGGGTGCGTCTGCATTGACGGCAAGCAGTTCCACCTGGCCATTGGCGTTGATGCGCCAAGCATTGATTTCAGTCAGGTTAGGGGTCTGAGGGGGAACCGACCCCGTGGGAGCCGGGCCTGATGGAGCTGAGCTGAGGAATTCAGAGAGGTTGCGGATATCGCCCCAGGTGAGATCGCTGCTGAGACTCTCATTAGGACTGGGCGGAATCCCACCGCGCCCGGTCGCAATGAAAGAACTCTCCCCATCCGCCGCACAGCCCTGAGCAATCTGATCACTGGTATCCGCCAATCCCGCTGGCAGTTCCACGATGCCCGTGGCTGGGTCGAGGCTAAATTCATTAATCTCAACGGTGCCATTCACCCCAAATTGCGAGCTGGCGGTGATGTCATTTTCAGGGGTGAGTTGGGGACGAAATTCCAACCCAAAGATGCCTTGAGTGGTGATGGTGATGTTGCCACCATTGCCCTGAACTGCATTGGCAACGATGTCGCTATTTTCAAATCCAGCAATGACGGGGATATTCAAGGTGATGTTACCGCCATTGCCAGTGCCTGCCGAATTGGTAGAAATCAAACTGTCATGGCGCATGATTAAGGCATTGCCTTGTAAGACAATATTGCCCCCTTCACCCGATCTAGTCGAAGCATTGAGGGTACCCCCTTGATCCAGAAAAATCGTGTTGGCATTGACCGCTAATGTGCCGCCGTTCGATGGCCCTATATTCCCTGCCGTAATTCCACTTTGATCGTGGACAAATAACCGATCGGTGGTAATGTTTATTCCTCCTGCTTCGCCTGTAGAAGTCGCTCCCAACCCAAATACTGCGTTAACCGAAGTATTGGCATTGACTGACGAATCGATGTTGCTGTTACGGCCCACCTCAACTAATTGAGCAGCATTGATGTTCAGACTTCCAGCATTGCCGTCGCCTATAGTGGACGCTCTCACCTGACCTCCATCCAGCACTATCAGTTGTTGAGTGTCAATGGTCATGCTGCCTGCGTTTCCAGTCCTAAATGTGGCTACATTCAAATCACTCGGGGACCCAAAGATAGGATCTTGACCAACCACTTCCACGCTTTCGGAGGCTTGCAAGGTCAAATTTCCCCCTGAGCCAAGACCAAAGGATGAGGATGTGACAATGCCACCATCCACAATCCTGAGCCGTCCTGTGGTAATCGTGACATCCCCTGCTTGACCCGACGCCCCTCCAGCGGTCAGTACAAAAATGCTGCTGAAGAACCTAGGATTCAGCAGTGACGAACCCAGCACATCAATCCACTCTGAGGCATTAATGTCTACATTGCCGCTATCCCCTGTCCCAAACCCTCTGGTGAGAATTTGCCCCCCACCTTGTAGCGTTAATCGTTGGGTTGAGACTTGAATGTTGCCGCCAACTCCAGAACTGGTGGTCTCACTGCTTAAACTACTGCGTATAGACCCAGTGGGCGTGGTATCTAAAATTTCCAGGGATTCAGTGGCATTAACTGTGATGTCCCCGACGGGAGTTATGCCATTGTTTTGTATTAACACTGTAGAACCATCAGTCAGTGAAATCTGTCGTCCCGTGAGATAAATACCACTGCCTCCAGGTTCACTGGCATCTATCAAAGCTGCCTGATCTAAGCGAATATCCTGAAAATTAGACAGCCCTGAATAGTCTAGGACAATCCCAGTGGCACTGACAGACAGGCCCACTAAACCAGAATTGACACTGCCTAGCTCAATTCTTCCCTGCTCTGCGAGGAGTTGTCCTCCGGTCAGTGAGATATTGCCTCCCACCAACGCCAGGGTTTGACCGGGCTGCACAGCCAACCCCGCTGGGTTTGTCTCGCGAGTGAAAGGTGGAAATGACTGGCTAGGTGTGGGGTTAAACGTCAGATTGTGCCCCGTGCCTTGAACGGTGATTGGCGCAGGTTGACTTCCCAGTTGCAAACCGGTCGGAGCCGTAATCGTCAATAGGGGGTCAGGGGTATTGCCAATGCCAAAGGCGACGTTATTGGCAAAGAGAACATTCTCCGCCGTACTGGCCACAAAAGAACCCGGTACATTCAGGGTTGCCCCCGCACCAAAGACAATGCCACTGGGGTTAATCAAAAATAGATCGGGAGTGCTGCCGCCAGTCAATTGAACTTGACCATTGATGGTGGAGAGATTGCCGCCCGTCACGCGACCAATGACAGTATCAACCCCATTCGCCGACCCGCCATAGCTGGCATTGCCTAAGTCAAAGTGTGCTGTATCTGTGGTGTTGAGTAGAGAGAAATCACCAAAGCTGTGGAGTAGGGTGGCGGTGCCTTGGAGTTGGCCCCCGGTGATCGTGTAAGTCGTGGCACCGGTGGGAGTTACAGTAGTGCCAATCGTGCCATCAGAGGTCACCTGTGCCCAGGCAGGAGCCGCCAAGACCAGAAAAGTGAGTGCGGTCAGGCTCGGGATGGGGGGCAATTTCCGGGGCATGGTGTCGAATGTTACTTTCTCGCCACTATTATTCCCGCCATGGGTGCCTCAACGGTCCAGTAAATTTACTGAAGTGTCATCTGCCGGTCATGCACTTAGGTCGGTCGGGTTAGAACAGGTGGCGTAGGCAACAGATGAAGCGGGTGCGTCTGCATTGACGGCAAGCAGTTCCACCTGGCCATTGGCGTTGATGCGCCAAGCATTGATTTCAGTCAGGTTAGGGGTCTGAGGGGGAACCGACCCCGTGGGAGCCGGGCCTGATGGAGCTGAGCTGAGGAATTCAGAGAGGTCGCGGGTATCGCTCCAGGTGAGATCGCTGCTGACAATCTCATTGGGACTGTCCGGAATGCCCCCTCGACCTGTGGCAATGAAGGAACTACCATCCCCAGCCCCACAACCTTGAGCGACCTGATCGCTGGCATCGGCCAGTCCCGACGGCAGTTCCACGATCCCTGTGGCTGGGTCCAGGCTAAATTCATTGATCTCGACGGTGCCACTGACGCCAAACTGAGAGCTGGCGGTGATGTCATTTTCGGGGGTCAGTTGGGGTCGAAATTCTAGGCCAAAGATGCCTTGAGTGGTGATGGTGATGTTGCCACCATTGCCCTGAACCGCATTGGCAATGATGTCGCTATTCTCAAATCCGGCAATCACTGGGGCGTTAATGGTGATATTGCCCCCGTTACCGATTCCCCCGGCGGTGGCACTCAGGAGGCTGCCCCGACGCATAATCAGTCCGTCCTGGAGTTGCAGGGTCATATTGCCGCCCGCGCCAGCCGCCGTGCTCGCTGTCAGCCGACCCACCTGATCTAAAAAGATGGTGCCGCCAGTGACATTCAGGTCGCCTGCATCGCCTGTGTCTGAGTTGGTCACGGTGACTTGGGCACCATTGCGCACACTTAATGCGCCAGTAGTGACAGTGACTGCCCCAGCCGGAGCATTGGTCGTTGATGATGCGCTGATGGCGCTGGGCAAATACTGCCCATTCACTAAAGAAGGCGATATGCCCTGCACATCGATGGAATTGGCCGTAAGGTTAACACTCCCTGCCGGACCGTTGCCTTCACTGGAAGACGTAATTTGTCCACCGTTAAACACCCGTACAGTATTGGCATTCAGATCAATACTGCCACCCTGGCCAGTCGCGTTCTGCCCCACGGAGACAGTGATACCGCTAATGCTTTGGCTGGTGGAATCAACCACCGGATTACTGACTTGCACATCGTCAGCTCGAATCGTGATGTTGCCTGCTGTGCCTCTCCCGGCCAATGCTGGGGTAGGACTCCCCGAGATCGCGCTAGAGATGGTGCCACCATCTGCCACATTGAGCCGCCCGGCGTTAATCGTAATATTCCCCCCCTGACCATCGGCCGAGTTTTGAATGGAGCTAATGATGGCGCTGGTAAAGTTGTCCAATCTAGCGCCAAGAACTTCCAGGCTGTCCGTTGCCGTTACTGAGATATCGCCCGCCTGCCCAGTCGTGGCACCGAACACCCCCAATAAATCGGTGCTGATGCGCCCCCCGTCCAATAGCCGCACGCGTTCAGCGTTCACTGAAATCGCACCACTGTTATTCTGCTGACCACCTATCACCAGGGTTGTAATCGCACTAGATACAAACACACCCGTTGCTGGATTAGGGAAGGGGGTTGTACCACCCACTTCTATATCAGTAGCCCGAATCGTGATATCCCCTGTCTGGGAATCATTGATGGGCGTAGAGGTGAAAAAGTCAAAACCATAATTGATGGAATTGATCCAGGCGCTGTTAGCCAGGCGTAGGCGTTGAGTATCTACCGTAATCGCCCCGGCCGTCGCGTTACTACCAGTCACGCCGGTCGTGAAACCTGGGGGGATGTAATTGTCGGGATGAGAAATGCCGAGCAAATCGACAAATTCCGTCGTTTGGACGTTAATGCCCCGTCCTTGAGCATTCGCACCCGTAAACGACTGTATATTTGAGCCGTTTTGCACGGTCAAGCCCCGCCCTCTAATATTGATGGCTCCCCCAATGGCACCGCTTGTGTCGATAGAAGAGGAATTTCGCAACGTGACAGTGCCCCAAGCGGGCGTTGGCGATGAACTCGCTAACTGAAAGTTGCCAGAGGCAGGAATATTCACGGTGCCATTTTGCAGCGCCCACAGTTCTACGCGGCCATCCGATGCAGCAATGTTGGCACTATTGATATCGACTTGTCCCCCGATCAGCGCCAGGGTTTGATTTGGGGCCATTGATAAAGTGGGCGTGCGAAGGAAGACATTATTGGCAGGTGGCCCTTGAACTTCAATGGGGCCAGCATTTGCCCCCAGTTGCAGCCCCACAGGTGCACTCACGGTTAGCAGGGGATTGGGGGTGGTGCCATTTGTGCCAAAGCTGACGCCATTGTCGAACAACACACTCTCTGCGGTGCTAGCGACAAAAGAACCCGGTACATTCAGGGTTGCCCCCGCGCCAAAGACAATGCCACTGGGGTTAATCAAAAATAGATCGGGAGTGCTGCCGCCAGTCAATTGAACTTGACCATTGATGGTGGAGAGATTGCCGCCCGTCACGCGACCAATGACAGTATCAACCCCATTCGCCGACCCGCCATAGCTGGCATTGCCTAAGTCAAAGTGTGCTGTATCTGTGGTGTTGAGTAGAGAGAAATCACCAAAGCTGTGGAGTAGGGTGGCGGTGCCTTGGAGTTGGCCCCCGGTGATCGTGTAAGTCGTGGCACCGGTGGGAGTTACAGTAGTGCCAATCGTGCCATCAGAGGTCACCTGTGCCCAGGCAGGAGCCGCCAGGACCATAACGGTGAGAGCCGTCCAGCTAGAGATGAGGTGAAACTTCTGTTGCATTGGTAGCAAATGTAACTTCGCCTATTCTCCCTCCATCAGAGGCTCAACGATTCAGTAAATACCAGCAAATAAACCAAGCCGACTTTGAGAACCATAGTTGTGTTTTACCCTGCGGGAAGAGCACGGCTTTACATTCCTCCTCAGTTCCTCGCCCTCAGTTCCTCGCCCTCAGTCCCTCGCCCTCTGGGCTAACGCTTATATGCATCTCTGCATTAAGCGACATGGGCCGATCCCCTGCTGTTGCCGCCCCTATGCCCTAGCTCCTTTGGAGACGTTGCTGAATCCAGTTATGAAACCATGGTTGTCATGCCGTAGGCGTAGCCGCACCAGAGGTGCTACGCGGTCTTACGGAGTGAAGCATCTGTCGAGATTCTAAGCCTGCGGCAGGCTGTGCCAACGCTCCACTCCGTTGCGCTCTGAATGACAATTCATATTCCGAATCAGCAACGGCCTAATCTAAGATTTGATAGGGGAGTCGGGCAGATCGCTTCCGATCGCGGACGTGGCTAGTTACACTGATGTCGATAGAGTTTACTGCCATAATTGTATAAGTACCCTAGCCCCAGAGATGGCCCACGCTAATGCCTCACCAGAATTGCTAGAGGGATGCCGATGAGTGACCAAAATTCCTATAAAACCCTCGGATTAACTGAAGCCTCCTCCTTTGACGAGATTCAGTCTGCCCGTGTCCGTCTGGTGGCAGCCTGCGATGGCGATCGCAAGCAGATCGATTCCATTGAGGCGGCCTACGATGCCATTTTGATGGAGCGTCTCCGCCTGCGTCAGGAAGGCAAAATTGAAGTTCCTGATCGGATTCGCTTTGCGGAAGAAACCCCGGAGAAACCAGCGTCCTCCCCGGTAAAGGAAACGCTCCAAGCCCAAGCGGCTCGGTTTAGCGACATTCTGGATAACCCCTCTAGGGAAGAGCTAACGGTCCCTTCGACGTTGTTTGCCGTTTTGATTGGGGTCGGTCTTTTTTTAGCACCTTCTTTGGCCTTGGCTGTGGGCGTTGTCGCCACCCTATATTTTCTCAATCGTAAAACCAATCGATTTTGGCGAGCATTGCTGTTGACCCTGGCGGGGTTGACGGTGGGTTTGTTGTTAGGGGTGGGGTTAGGGCAACTGATTACCACCCAGGGGGCACAACTGCCCTGGGGCACGGCGGCGGAAACCGTGCAGATGATTGGGGCCACGGTTACCCTTTTCGGCCTGTGGGCCATGGGTAGCTTTTTGCGTTAATCCGCTGGCGTTTTATCGAGAATGACTTCGACGGCCTCGAACAGGTCATTGGCCACCCAGGTGGGTCCACAGGCGAGCAGTCGATCGCGATCGCGGATGCCACTCAGAACCGCAATGATAGGAATATCGTGGGCCTGGGCGGCAGCCATATCTGCCTCTGTGTCCCCAACCATCCAGGTGGATTGAGCGGGGGACAGGTCCGCCAAGGCTTGGTCTAGGAGGCGGGGCTTTTCGACCATGTCGGCGGCTTTGAGATAGTCGTCAGGGATGCAATAGCGATGGGTCGGGGCAAAGAAGCGCTCTAGATTGTGGTGGGTCAGGGCCTGATTGAGGGTGGCGGTGCGTCTCATGGTAATCACCACCAGCTCATACCCGAGCCCCTGTAGGTGCTCTAGGGCCGCGATCGCCCCCGGCAAGACTTGGTCGTAAACCAAATAGGGGGCATTGTGAACGGTCTCCCGCCGCAGGCGGGCAAAGTATCGCGCCTGATCATCATGGAGACCCGAAAACTGACCAATTTGCCGCTCTGGGATTTGGGCTCGCTTCAACCGCCAAAAGTCTGCTTTGGAGAGCACCGTCAGTTCTTGGCCCACCTCCTGTACTTGGCCCAAGCAATTCTGATAGACCTGGTAGTACCGCTCTGACACATCCATAATTGGACCGTCAAAATCGGTGAAGATACGTTTCATCGTGATGACACTCCCCAGGCAATGGCGTGAATAGAAGCAGAGTAACCCACAGGGCATCGACCTTGACGATTTACGAGGCCATCTCTCCGATTCAAGTCATAGGTTGCCCCGCTGTCGTTGCTGCTGCTCAATGGTCTCGAATAGCGCCTGAAAATTCCCTGCTCCAAATCCTTCAGCCTGTTGTTGCTGAGCGTCTAGTCTTTGGGACTGGCGCTCAATTAACTCTAGAAAAAAAGTGGGCTGCGGAAATAAGGGCTCGGTGAAGATTTGGAGTAGGCGGGCTTGGGGGGTTTCCAGCGCCCAATCCACCAGAATTTGCTGTTGGGCGATCGCGGCCCAATCCGGCGCAGCGACCCAGAATCCTGGCCGCTGAGAGAGTTGCTCGTAGTAGCGAGATGGCACTGGCAAGAATGGGATACCCCGCTGCCGTAAGGTGGCTACCGTGGCCACTAAGTTATTCGTGCCCAAGGCCGCATGTTGAATTCCCGCTCCTCGATGGTGGTCTAAAAACTCCTGGATCTGGGAGTTTTTAGACGTTGGTTCGTTGATCGGGACGGTGGCGGAGCCCGCCGGATGCTTGATCACCAAGCTGCGGAGCCCAGAATGGGGGGTAGAAATCGCGAAGCTTTGCTGTCGGATGAACCCTAAAACAGACTCGTACCAGGCTGTGGCCAGTTCCAGCTCCCCCTGAGGGACATTCAACACGGCATGGTCAATGTGCTGCCAGGGTCGGTCTGCCGTTGATGGCCAGGGAGTCGAGGCCAAGTCGAACCGCTTAATATCGGACGGTTCAATGAGGGTATGGCATAAGCTGCCCCACCCTTGAATTTGGCACCAGCGCCCCCAATGGATATCGCTGCGAATAGCCTGCACGATGGTACCGCCCGCCGCTGTTACCCTGTTCACCCAATGGTCTAAGTCCCTCACCCTAAAGGCTAAATCCCCGATGCCAGGGGTATGGGTTTGCAGAAAATCAGCGATGGCCCTAGATTCTGCGGCACTGGAGATGACCAACTGAATGGCTGCTGCCTGCAGAACCTGTGCCCCTGGAGGATGCCAAGGACGAGGGGAGACTAGGCCGAAACCGAAGTTATGGATAAACCAGTCCCGCCAATGGCTGGCGTCATCTACATATAAGTGCAGATGGTCAATCTCCATACAAGGAAAACAATGCACTACAGAAGTCACTGTAAGGAGTTGGGCTGACCTTTGCATCCATCGGGCGATTTTTATTGGAAGGGAATTGCCCTTGGTGCGGGTCCCAGCCTGCGGAATGATGGGTAATGGTCATTTTCCCTAATCCTTGGGTTTGGGCTGTAGCAGGGCCATCACTTGGTCGTTGGATTTAGGACGGTAAGCGCCACCATATTGGTCGAAATGACGGAATAACGCGATGGGGGGCACCACTCGGCAGCTAAAGAACTCTACAACCACTGACTTTTCGCTTAAACGCTTGACCTTGGGGGAGAGGTCTTTGGGCGTTCCCCCTTGCCAGCTCCAGTTGTACTGACTGGGGACTGTGGCGATCAGGCGATGGTGGCTCCAGCGGCGCAGTTTGCCAGTGCGCCCCAATTCTTTAAAGTGCCGGAGCAGCAGCGAGGCGGATAGGTAGGATGCTGGGCGCTGATCGCCCTTGACGCCATCCATGATGTGGCCGAGGGCTCCTCGGGGGTGGGGTGGGGTGAGCTTGTCTCCGGCTGATTCTAGGGCTGTTTCTAAATGGGTCGTGGTACTCATTAATTCAGGCAATGCCCAGGTCACCCCCAGCCCCCCATCGGGGCGTCGTTGTAGATAGGTGACAAGTCTGACCCCTGGCTTGATGCTCAGCCCTGGCAGCTTGTAGAGGGCGGCGGCGGGGTCGATGGTGCTAATAAACCAGCGGCCATGGCTATTGGGCGCGGGGCTGTTTTCCTCCTCAAATCCTCCGGCCCGAAACAGATCCCCCAGCATGTCTAGGGAACTCGGTTCTGGTGGCTCTTCAGCGGCCATGGCTGCGGTGGTCTCTAGGGCGGGCTGTTGCTCAGAAGGGGGTAGTGCGAGCTGACCTTGAATGTGCTGGTTGACCTTCTGGACCACATCAAGCGAGAACGTTTGCAGGGACATAAATGAGGGGCGCAGGAATCAGGGTCCAGTCTATCCCCTAGTAATCCCGCTGGGTTGGGAAGAGTTGCGTTTCGTTGATTTCTATAACTATTGGGCGGTGAGGCAGGGGGGTGGGTCTATTGCGGCACCGTTACCCAAGCCCCGTTTTGGTGGGACTGATGGGCTAAATCCATGAGCAGTTGGGAGTAGATCCCCTCTTTGAGGGCAGGGGCGGTTGCGGCTCCCTGTTCGATGCAGTTGACCCAATGATCTACCACCCGTATAAAGGGGGCGAGGCGGCCATCGTCGTAGGTTTTGGGAAAGGCTAAGCGCTCGGGGATAGGGATATCGGCTAGGGCTGTACCGGCTTGGGCACCGGCGAGCGTAAACCCATGCACATAGTCTTTGAGGTTGCGGCTGCCGAGGACGAGGGTGCCGCGATCGCCATACACTTCCACCCAATGCCCCCGGCCCCCATGGGTGACCGAGCTGATGGTGATTTGACAGGGGGTGCCGTCGGTCAGGGTCAGCATGAGGGTGCAGGTGTCGTCGGCATCTACGGGGCGCAATTCCCCGGTGACCGGGTCAGGGCGCTGGGGAATTGCGGTGGAGAGCTGGGCGCAGAGCCGCTGTACTGGCCCAAATAGCCAAGCAATGTAGTCAAAGGTATGGGAGGCAAAGGCCCCTAAGGTGCCCCCCCCCTGTTCGCGGCGGGCATACCAGCTCCAGGGGCGGGCGGGGTCGGCCCGGCCCGGCACCATCCAGTCAATTTTAATCAGCCGCTTTTGGCCCACGTAGCCCGCTTGCAGGAGTGCTGATAGCTGTTGCCAAGCGGGGACAAACCGAAACTCGAAGTCCATGATCGCGATCGCCTGTTGCTGTTGGGCTAGGGCTTCTAACGCGCGGGCCTCAGTGACTGAGAGGGCCGTAGGCTTCTCTAACAGCAGGTGTTTGCCCGCCTGCAGGATATCGGTGGCCATGGTGGCATGGAGGAAGGGCGGGGTGGCGAGGCTAACCGCATCTACCCCTGGGAGGGCGAGGATTTCCCCTAGGGTGCTGCCATGGTGGGGAATATCGTGGGCAGTGGCGATCGCCTTAGCCTTTTGGGGATCGCGATGATAGACCGCCACCACATCGGTGCGGTGATGGGCTTGCAACCCTGGAATATGTATCTTTTGCCCAAACCCGGTACCCACGACGGCAACCCCTAGCGATGTAGCTGCCATGGCCGCTCCTCCTTCATTGATCAAATGCCCTCCCAGAGTACTGGGTTGCGATCGCTGCCTACAACTGGCATGGCCTTGTTTTCTAAGGGGTGCCACGATGCCAATTCTGCGTCGCTATAGTGAGTGGGTAGATCCCTTTGCAACGAATTGGGTGAGGGCAAAACAAGTATGCAATTACCACTGGTGGGTAAGGTCCAGCGACCTTGGCCGTGGGTGTTAGCGGCGATATTGGCTGGGACCGTCGGGTTGGGGGCGATCGCGCTCACCCTCAGCCGTAGTCGGGGACCCAGCTACGATGTCGAAGCCCTGACTGTACCCGTAGACCTGACGGTCCTGACCGTACGTATCAATGCCAGTGGCACGGTGGAGCCAGTCAAAACCGTGAACTTAAGCCCCAAGAATGCGGGTATCTTGGAGCGCCTTTTGGTAGAGCAGGGGGATAGCGTTGCCGCTGGGCAACTGATTGCTCAGATGGAGAGCGACGATGTAGAAGCGCAGCTTCGCCAGAACCAGGCGGCTGTGGCGGAGGCCGAGGCTCGTTTGGCCGAGGTGCAACGGGGCAATGTACCAGCCGTTTTGGCCCAAGGGGACGCGGCGGTGGTGGCGGCTGAGGCGGCGGTGCGCGATGCTCAGGTCCGCCTCGACTTGGCCAGAACCCAGTTCGATCGCAACCAGCAGTTGCAGCGCCAGGGGGCGATTTCTGACAACGAACTCGATACCTTTCGCCGGGAAGTGCGTAGTGCTGAAGCGGGCTTAGACCAGGCCCAGGCCAGTGCCGAAGAAACCCGTCAGCGCCTCGTCGATCTGAGCAATACGCCAGAGCCCGAGGTGGTGGCCCAAGCCGCTGCCCGCCTAGAGCAAGCGCTAGGTCAACTGCAAGCTACCCAGGTGCGCCTAGAGGACAACCGGATCCGAGCCCCGTTTGCGGGAGTGATTACCCAGAAATTTGCCACCGAAGGGGCTTTTGTGACCCCGACCACCTCGGCTTCCGATGCCTCGTCCGCCACCTCAACGGCGATCGTTGCCCTTGCCAGTGGCTTAGAGCTTTTGGCGGAGGTGCCAGAGGCGGATATTGAACAAATTAATGTGGGTCAGCGGGTTGAGGTGCAAGCCGATGCCTTTCCCGATCAGGTGTTTGCGGGGCGGGTGCGGTTGATTGCCCCAGAAGCGATCGAGCGCCAAAGCGTCACCCTATTTCAGGTGCGCATTGAGCTGGATACTGGCAAAGATATCCTGCTCTCCAACATGAATGTCAGCGTGGCCTTCATTGGCAAACAGCTCAGTGATGCGCTGGTGGTGCCTACCGTGGCGGTGGTGACCCAAAACGGTGAAACCGGGGTGTTGGTGCAGGGTGAGGGCGATCGCATCCGCTTTCGCCCGGTCACCCTGGGCTCCCAGGTGGGAGAACAAATCCAGATCTTGGCAGGGGTAGAGGCCGGGGAGCGGGTGTTTATCGACCTGCCCCCCGGTCAACAGCTAGAGAACATCCAGTTTTAAAACCAGAGAATGACCTTCTCCCCTGGCTTCTCTAGCTCATTGATGCCCCTAGCCCCTCTGTATTGCCCTATGGTTGCTGCCCGGTTACGTTACCGGCTGGATTGTACTGGCATACCAGAATATCCTGGCCGCCCCCAATCGCCAGACCACACCCGACCTCAGTCGTGTTGCGCCAAATTATCTGGGTGTAATGGCCCACATCGGCCCAATTTCCCGTGATCGAGACTGCCGGAAAAGGTAAACCAGCTATAAAGTACTGTCCCTCAGCCCCCCATAGATCCACCAAAGCGCTCAGGGAAAGGCTGCCGGGAGGCCCCGCAGCCGCCAGGTTTTCCCCAGCGCTGGTATTGCTATGCGCCAAACTCCCCCCAGTGGCAGCCAATTGGTCTGCCCATTGTTGGGCGGTGGTGGCCAGCGCCGGTGACCAGCTTAGATTGCTTGCCCCGACCGCTGAACGGTACTGATTGTGGGCGGTCAGTAGCTCTTGGGCAAACGCACTCGTGGCCGACGAGTTGGTTGACGCTGTCGGCGAAAATTCCGTGAGTGCAATCTCGTAGGGAAAGCCCGTGTTAGCGGCAAAATCCCCCACCCAAAGATAGTAGGTTCCTGCGGCCACTGCCCCCTCAAACTGAGGTAACAGCGTGCCGTCGGAGTCATCCACACAGGTAAACACGCCGGTCTGGGCATTCTGCATCACAAAAGAGACATCGTCATTAGAGGTGACATTAATACGCAAGTAATTGAAGGGCTGTGTCACCGTCAGAATGTGGTCCGGTGATCCTGCCAGGTTGATGTCCCCCCCAAATCCACAGGTGTTGGGCACTGGGTCGGCCCCACCGGAGATGCCACTGCCGGTAACAGGGTCGGGGCTAAAGCCAGGGGCTAGGGAAAAGCTCTGATAGCTAGAGACGACTTGGGGCGTGGTGCTTTGTGGTGGTGTGGTGTTGGTTTGGGTCGACGTGGTGGCTTGACCACAGTCATAGAGACGAACGATCGCCGCTGCCGTAAAGGCTCTGGTAGCGCCCACATTGGGGGCAAAAGTGGTGCCCCGCTCATTTAAGGGCGTCGCTACCCCGCAATAGCTCGATAGGTAAGTAATGGTGTCGCTAGCCCAATGGCCCGCCGTATCTGCAAAGGCGGTGGGAGCCCCGACTGCTCGGCCACTAAAGGTGGTGTCCGCCACATTTTTGAGCATGGCCATGAGTTCTGCCCGAGTGACAGTTGCGGTCGGGTCAAATACCCCCGGTCCCCGGCCTGCCACGATATTGTTGTTGGCAGCATAGGCAATTTTGTTGACGCTCCAACGGTTGGCGGGCACGTCTTGAAACGGATTAGGAATACCCACCAACTGGTCATCGGTAACTCCGGTCGCAGACAGAATAATGGATACCGCCTGCTCGCGGGTGACCGTATTGTTGGGGCGAAACGTACCATCTCCAGGGCCGGCAATAAAGCCTAGGGACGCGGCCCGGAGAATTTCAGCCTGATAGAGGTGTCCGCCAATGTCGGAGAAGGAATTGTTGGCTTGGGCTACCGAAACTGGAGCGATCGTCTCACCCAAGCTCGGGGGAGTGTTGCTCACCCACACTCCAGCAGTGAGGGCAAGGGCCATCCCGGTTGCGATACGTTGCGTGCGTTTGGAATCAGCCATGGTTCGTTTTAATTCGCTTCCCGAATTTAAGAATTTGGATACCAACCCTAAGCATTCCCCTAAGCACCCCAGAAGCCCTAGGGTGAATAAGTGAATTTACGGTCCGTCATTATGCCCCTCACTTGCCAAACCCTCTTAGCGCATCATCCCCAACCCTGGCAACGGGCCACGGTACATCCTTTTTTGGGGCAATGCCAAGATGGCACCATTCGTTCTGAGCAGTTCAACACCTGGCTGGTGCAGGACTATCACTTTGTGGTGGACTTTACCCGCTTCGTGGGGCGGGTGCTGGCTGCTGCTCCGGTCTCTGATTTCGAGGTGATCTTGGCGGGTCTCCAGGCTCTCCAGGATGAGCTGAGCTGGTTTCGGGCTAAGGCCATAGAGCGTCAGATTACCCTGGATGTGCCCCGTCAAGAGACCTGCCAAACCTACTGTGACTTTATGGGCAACCTCGCCCATGCCCCTTATCCGGTGCAAGCGACGGCTTTTTGGGCGATCGAACTGGCCTATAACCAGGGCTGGCAAAAGCCAGGTGAGATGCCCGCCCCCTATGATGAGTTTGCCGATCGCTGGGGCAATCCTGGCTTTACTGAATATGTGGCCTTACTAGCGGCCCAAGCGGATCAGAGTTTGGCGAGTGCCAATGAGATGATTCAAGCCCAAGCGGAAGCGGCCTTTCTGCGGGTGGCGACGTTAGAAAATGCCTTCTGGCAAATGGCCTACAGCGCTGGATGACGGCGGCACCGCGCACGATGTGCAGGCTGTTTAAGCCCCTCGCAAGGGGTCGGTCGTTTAGAGAAGCGGATTGAAGGATCGCGGCTAAAGTTGGTAATTCACAATCGATATGGATTTTACTCTGATGGCCTTTGCAAGTCAGGTTGTGGTTGTTTCGGGTTCGCTGCTGGGTTGAAAATAGCCACGCCGATCTGCTCAGCAGCGATCAGTAATTCGCGATCAGAAGCAACCAACAGGAATTCGTCCAACTCTCGCAGGCTCCTTTGCAGAATGACGGCTGAAGCGAGGTGAATCCCATCGGACCCCCAAGCTAAATCAACGGTCAGCTTTACAGCCTCTTGCAGGACTTCCTCAGACAGTTGCACCTGAATAAACTGCTCCCAGTCAGCGGTGACTTCACTTTGTCTATGCTGAAATTGCTCTGGATTGATTTGGCCCGCCTTCGCTTTGCGGGATAAGGTTGCCAAGGCCTCAATGAATCCCAGGGAGGCACAAGCCAGGATAGAGCCCTCTGCAAATAGAGCTTGGGTTGCTTGGATGCCGGACGCTTGGTAGTAGCGTTTGACCCACGCACTGGCGTCCAGATAACAGAATTTCAACGACGCTCCTCAATCAGTTGTGCTGAGGCATTGATGCCAGTTCCAACGATTGGGGAGACGGGCACAAACACGGGGAGGCTCTGGGTGGGGATACGAAAGGTTGGATTTTGGGTCAAGCGCACCATCGCTGGGGCAATGGAGGCATGCCAATGATTAATCAATAAGAGCAACCGCTTACATTCAGGTTCGCTCAGGTTATCTATGGCTTGGTGGAGCGCAAGTTTTGGACTCATGGCAACTGATTTGCCTCAGACGCTGCTGCAATTGCTCGCATTATGGCTTCATTCCACTCGATATGGAGCAGTCCTGAGATCGCGCTTTACTTGTTCCCTATTAAAGCCTTTCTAAGCCAAACAGGTTCTCGGGGGCTTAACGTTCCCCTGGCAGGCCAGAGATAGGTCTGGTAACACCAAGCTCACCCAAACGTTTTAAACCGAAAAACGCTACAAGCATTACATAATCCCCAGCCCCCAGGCGTTAACGCCTGGGGGCTGGGCCGTTACTTTCAAGTCAGGCGATTATGCCGAAAACTTGGCGGTGATGCGAGCCATGGCATTTTCCACATTCTCCCGACTGTTAAAGGCCGAGATGCGGAAGTAACCTTCCCCCGCCGCCCCAAAGCCAGAGCCAGGGGTGCCGACCACATGGCAGGTGCTCAGCAACTTATCAAAAAAGTCCCAACTGGAGAGCCCTTGGGGCGTTTTCACCCACACATAGGGGGCATTCACGCCGCCATAGGTGGTGATGCCAGCGGCAGAGAGCTGCTCGCGGATGATCTGCGCATTTTCTAAATAGAAGCTGATCAGGGTTTGAATCTGGGCCTGACCCGCTTCAGAATAAACCGCTTCTGCCCCCCGTTGGATCACATAGGAGACGCCATTGAACTTGGTCGATTGGCGGCGATTCCAGAGGCTGTGGAGGGCCACATCGGTGCCGTCAGACGCTTTGACCGTGAGGGTTTTGGGCACCACCGTTAGCGCACAGCGGGTGCCGGTAAAGCCTGCATTTTTTGAGAAGGAGCGAAACTCGATCGCACAGTCCCTCGCCCCCGGAATTTCATAGATCGAGTGGGGGATGGCCGGGTCGGTGATGTAAGCCTCGTAGGCGGCATCAAAGAAAATTAAAGAGCCGTGGGCAAGGGCATAATCAACCCAGGCTTGCAGATGGGCTTTGCTGGCCACTGCCCCGGTGGGGTTATTGGGGAAGCAAAGGTAAATCAGATCCACCTTGTGGCTGGGGATCTCAGCGGTAAAGTCGTTGTCGGCGGTGATGGGCAGGTAGTTGAGCCCCCCATATTTGCCGTCATCCTGGGCGGGGCCGGTGTGGCCCGCCATCACATTGGTATCCACATAGACCGGATACACCGGGTCGGTGACGGCGATGGTGTTGTCGTCACCAAAGATATCGAGGATATTGCTGCAGTCGCACTTAGAGCCATCGGAGATGAAAATCTCCTCGGCGCTAATGTCACAGCCTCTAGCCTGAAAATCATGTTGGGCAATCTTTTCCCGTAGCCAGAGATAGCCCTGCTCAGGACCGTAGCCTTTGAAGGTGGCGCGATCGCCCATGTCATTCACAGCGGCGATCATGGCGGCGCGACAGGCTTCGGGTAAGGGCTCGGTAACATCGCCAATGCCCAGTTTGATGATCGGGGCATCGGGATTGGCTGCCGCAAAGGTGCTCACCCGGCGGCCGATTTCAGGAAAGAGATACCCAGCCTTGAGCTTTAAGTAGTTCTCGTTAATGGTGACCATGGAAGCGTTTAAGATTTCGTTACAGTGTCATGGTTTCAGCTTAGGGGATGTTTGCAAAGGGGACTAGGTCGGGTTCCGGCCCGTTCTCTCGGTTAGCCTAGGCCGGACGACCCAGGGCGGTAATGTAGAGCACGGCTTCCCCCTCTGGGATCCCCAATACCGCATTCACTTGGTCATCGAAGAAGCCGCCAATGCCACTGACCCCTAACCCCAAACGAATCGCCGCCAGGTTCAATCGCTGTCCAAGATGACCGGCATCTAGATGGAGATATCGATAGGCGCGATCGCCATAGCGCTCCACCGCCCCCGTCAGATCCGCCGTGTGGAAAATTACGGCGGCGGCATCTCTGCCTAGGTTTTGCCCAAGGCAGAGATAATGCAGCTCTTGACGGAAATTTTTGAACCGAATCTGCCTTAGTTCCTGACTCTGGGGTGCGTAGTAATAACAGCCGGTATCCAGCCCCTTAATGCTGGAGACGGTCACAAAAGTTTGGATCAGGTCAAGATCAAAATAATCTGGTCCAGGGTCAAAGCCTTGTTCAGCATAATGCGGAGGTTGATAGGTAAAGTCCAGCACCGCGTTCAATTCCGCTTGGGTGAGGTTAGCGCCGTTGAACTGCCGGGTAGACCGTCGCTGCAAAATCGTGGTTTCGAGCCCCTGTAGGCACTCATCCCAGACGATGGGTGGGGTTTGGGTTTGAACTTTTAAACAAAAGGGGAAATTATATTTATCGGTCGGTGGCTTGGCTGTAGGGGTGAGGTCGGCGGCTTGGCTGTTAGGGGGCGGCGATGGGGTAGGGCGATGCTGCCAGCGGATATCCCCATCAGCGTCCATGCTGGTAATTCGATGTAGATAGGGCAACAAATCGCCATCGGCCAAAGGAGGGTAGTCTGTCTGGGGTGACGTGGCCTGGGCCGCTAGGGTGGGGGTGAGGTTTTGCTCTACCTGGAGGAGATCGGCTAGGGCCGCCACGGCGATCGCCCCCTCCTGTTCCTCATCTAAATACAGCAGTTGGTTAATGGCGCTGTCGACAAACCCGCCAATCAGATGGGGGCGATAATCGGTGAGACTGCCAGCCAGTTCCAAATTGCCGAGCAAATGGCCGGTGTCGAGGCAGATACGACGATAGGCGCGATCTCGGTAGCGCCAAGCCGAACGATAAAAAACGGCGGTGGTGACCAGGGCCAATTGGGTCTGTTCTAAGGCTGGATGCCAAAAGCAGGCTTCCTGTAGCTTTTGCCAAGCATGGTCATCCCAGTACCGCCAGAGGCTATGGCTGCGGGCCTGATAGTTGTAGAGCCCTGCGGGCAACAGGGTGTTGCCTCGGGAAATTAAATAGACTTCGGCTGGATATAATCCCCCTGCCGATGGGGCTGCCCTCAGATAAAAGGGCTCCCCTGACTGGAGCGAGATTTGGGCCGTTAGACCATAGGTATTGATCAATAGATGGGATAGGCGCATCCAGGGGAGCTGTTCCTTGTCTTGATCTGGCCTCCTTCCATCTAGATAGGGTTTGAGATCGATGGCGTTGCCCAGCCGGTAGGTTTTGAAGGGCGGGGGTTGAGAGCCCTGCATGGCCCCAGCCGCACGGGATAGGGTCTCAGGATCGTACTTGGTGCGATCGTGAAAATGCTGAGCAAAGGATGGAACCGGATGAGCCATAACGACGGTAAAAAGAACAGTCAACAACAGCCCCCTAAAGGGCATCACAACCTTCAACCCAAACGCCGACTACGGCGTCAATATAGCGCTGGCCACCTTGCTTCGCACCCCTAGGATCGCTCTGATCCCTAGCGCAGCAACAAGGGAACGCGCCGTTTTGACCGAATCGGATGGCGGCGGTTGTACATGCCCAGTGGGGCTGGCGCGGTTAGATAGGGCTGGCGCTAATGTCATCGTAGCTTTACGGGTTCCTTTCACCACCCTGACTTAGCGGCTGTTGGAACTGTTGGATGAGCGAATTGGCAGTTGCACGGATGGTGCCCAGACTCAATGCCGCCCAAAAAGGTGAAAAGAACCTTAACCCCCGCTAGAACATCGACGCAGCGCTGTAGATTAATTTTCGTTCACTAAGTTTTGTAAATGCCCCCCTGCCCAGGCTGCATCGGGGGCTGTTTAAGGGCCAATGACGGCTGTGATGTACGGGCCTTTAGAACACTTATGCAACGCGTGGGAGGCTATGAAGAAAGCCGATTTTCAGCAAATCCTTAAGCGTTATCAGGTCGGTGAGCGATTGTTTCAAAATCTCATCATTTCTGGGGTAGAGGGCTTTGAAAGCGATTTCCAGGGGGCTGATTTTAGCGACAGCATTCTGGAGGCGGCCTACCTGCCCTACAGCAATTTGAGCCAAACAATTTTGAGACGCACCACGTTGGCGGGGGCAGAACTTGGGGATGCCAGAATGTTTTCAGCCAATTTAAAGGATGCCAATGTTCAGGGCGCACGTTTGGCTCGGGCCAATTTACGGCAAGCCTGTCTCCGAGGGGCCAATTTACGGGATGCTGATTTGAGTGGGGCTGACTTGCGGGGGGCTGACTTAACTGATGCTGATCTGTTTGGGGCCAAATTAATCCGTGCCAATTTGATGGATGCTCGGTTGTCTGGGGCTTGTTTACACGGGGCAAGTTTATTCCGGGCGATAGAGGTTGATTTCACCGGTATGCTTTACGACTTCAACACTATCTTTCCTGATGGCCATCGCGGCCAGAATTAAGCACGGTTGCTTGACCAGCGGTTGTGTTTCCCCGCTTTCATCGTTATCTAAGGGTTGGGTGTTGCAACGCTGTTCATCTAGACCTAGGGTCTAATCTCCCCATCATTGATAGGCTTCACACTATATTGATGTGATTTTGTCCTGAGCTACCCTTGGCGAACGCGAGAATTGGATTACAGTCGTAGCACTGGAGTTTCTTCTGTGGCTAATGCCAGCGCCGTGCTTCCCCTTAACTCCCAGACCCTTTTAGGGCTTAACCAAGAAACCTATCAACACCTGCAGGGGGCTCTTCAAGTCGTTCCTCCCCATCGGTTGTGGATAGCCGTTTGTGATGATCTCACCCTACAGCGCCAAGTAGCTACCGCCCTAGATCAGACCTTGTTAGAACCGGCGGTAAAGGCTGATGGCTCGCCTGCTTCTTGGTATTTCATTGATGATTGCAGCGCAGATTGGGTGACGACATTGATGGAGATTTCTTCAGCCCCCGCTGTGTCCGGACCCGCGTACCGGCAAATTCTGGGGGTTGAACGACTCACCTATCAGTCTTCAGATCAGCAGTACCAGTTTTTGGCTTCCTTGAGACAGTTGGCTGCCCATGACTGGCCCTGTAGTTTACTGCTCTGGTTACCCCATCCTTGGCTGCAGCAGGTGAGACGTTCTGCGCCAGAACTCCATCGTCGTTGCGATCGCGTGTTTAAGTTTCTGGGTGATCCGCGTCCCTTGCCCGAGGCGGCCCCAAGCCCGACAGCCATGGCGACCTCGGGGCCTTGGGCCGCTATTCAGCCCCCGATTGCGGTTCGGCAAGATATTCCAGACAGGCGTGGTGAGGCCATCTCCCCCAGGGGAGATGCGGCCCTAGATTTGCCAGAAGTGGTGGAGCCGGTGACTGCTTCCTC
>CAYGVA010000049.1:14799-22494 GCA_964353225.1 uncultured Leptolyngbya sp. | reverse complement strand
TCTAACCCTTCGATCTTGTCCTGCAAATTCTGGAGTTTGCCCTTGGCCCGGATGCAGTGCAGCTCCCCTTCTAGGACGGTGGCTAGCCCAGCCGAATCATAGCCCCGGTATTCCAGCTTCCGCAGCCCCTCCATCAAAATGTCACTGGCGGGACGGGTGCCGATATATCCAACAATTCCGCACATGGTGGTGGCTCCTGGTTTGCTAAGGCGAAGCATTGAGGGAAAGCGCTACGGCGAGGCGATTGTTTCCCTGAACACTCAATACTTGGGGTCTCGACACTTTAAGATCTTTAAGTAAGATAACCGATCGCTCCGGCAGAACTGCGCACCATCGACCACAATCGCCCCTGGCAAAGGTCCGCGACTCAATCCCCTTGAGACCATGCCAACGCTTAAATGACCAACGCCCGTTAGATGACCCTGAGCTGTTCTGGACCCTGGAGCACAGCATCGGCCCCCGAGATCGCCCCGCTGCCGCCCCAGGTGACACTGATGAAGCCCGCAGCCCCACCCTGCGCAGCCAACTGCTGATCGAGCTGGGCATCGCCAATCACGAGGGTCTGGGCAGCGGTGACCCCCAACTGTTGACAGGTGTGGTGCAGCAGGGCGGGGTGGGGCTTAGCCCAAGTCCCATCGCTGCCCAACCCGATCTGACACCAGGGTTTGAGGTCATAGCAGTCGATAAAGTCCTGGACATGGGCGGTGGTATCGCCGGAGACGAGGGCCAGTTTTAGGCCCTGTTGGGCGAGCATCCGACACAAAGCCGAGGTGCCGGGCAGGGGCGGGGTTTTATGGGCTTTGCGGGGGGTGGCTTGGTCGGCGGTGGTAAAGGCTTGCTGGACCCAGGTGAGGGCATCGCCCCAGGGGTGCCCTTGGGCGGCCACATAGGCGGCGGCGGCGACTGCGTTGTCGGGGCGGGTGCCGACGGCCATTAACCCAGCCGGGTCCAGGCGATCGCCTTGCACGCCAAAGGCCCTGAGGATGTCGGCCCCCACCCCTGGGCAATGGATCTCAACCTGTTGGCTGCGGGCCTGGGCGAGGTGGCGCAAAAAGGGCAGGGAATCGGCGAGGGTGCCGTCTTTATCAAAAACGATCGCGGTGATGTTTTGAAAGGTGCGATCGTTTGCCTGCACAGTTGCCACTGCATTGCTCCGGTTGAGAGGATGAGTCTTGATCTGATGCTTAGCGCGACTCGATTCTCTCTCTTGTTCCCTTTCCCGTTGGGCTAGGGCTAGGGAGAGGGCTTTCCGAGGCGCTGAGGGTTTTGTCAGTCAATCAGGGTGCCGATAGTGGGGCGGGACAGTCATAGAAAAATGATGCCATGGGGGCGGCTGAAGGGCATCCCCCTATGGCTCCCTCAATAGCAATAGCGGCCATTACTGTTGGGATAGAGCTGTTCTTCCCCTAAGCGAGTTGCGCCCAATAACGTCGATATCACCACACAGCGGTTGGCTGTCGTACCGCTCTTGTGGGTGACGGTGATCGTGCTGAGGCGGTAGATCACCTCCCCCTGGTATCCAAATCGGACGTAGTAAACGCCGTCGCTCTGGGCCAGGGTGGTATCGGGGGCATAGATTTCGACAGTGTCATCTAGGGGTGACCAGTCCTGGACATCAATCGCGGCTTGTTCGTTGGGATGGACAGCCCACTCCCATATCCCGGATTGCTCCCGTAGGCTAAAGCGCCAAGACTGGCGATTGGTCATGGAGAGGCCCTGGGCCATCCGAACGGCTTGATGGACTGTTTCGCGGGCTAGGGTGACTTGCCGCTTTTGGAAGAATGCGATCAAGTCGGGGGTGCCAATCCCCATCAGCACCCCAACGATCACCATGACGACCAGGACCTCTAGCAGGGTGAACCCCCACCGCTCAACCCCTTTTCTGGGGGGGCGTCGGTACAAATGTCTAAGAAGAACCATCGGCAAACCCTGAGTCTGTGTCAGGATAGCCGACAATGCCGATTATTTTGTCAGTAAAATTATTTAAAAAACGGCGGCGGGTTTACCCGAAATCTGAGTCTGAATAGATTGCCGATATCAACAGGGTTCAAGGCCATAGCCCTCCACCGAATCCCCCCAACCATGGTTGAAAGGAGCCGATTCATAGATCAATATTTGTGCCCTGAGGCTGTTGCCCGTTTATGCCCCGAGCTGATGACTAGACCTTGAGAAAGGCCACCAGCGCTTCGAGTTTGTCCCAAGCGGCTCCGCTAGCCAGGATGTCGCGGGCTTGGGTAACGCCAGCGGCGATCGCCCCTTCCAAACTCTCCCCCTGGGTTAGACCCGCCACCTTCAGCGCCAGCGCCGCATTTAAAATCACCACATCCCGCTGGGCGTCGGTGCCTTTGCCCTGCAAGACATTGCGCAAAATCGTGGCGTTTTCATCCACCTCACCCCCCCGTAGGGCCGATAAATTTGCCTGGGTGAGGCCGTAGTCCGCTGGGTTTAGCACCGCCGCCTGCACCGTGCCCTCTGCCAGTACCGCTAAATCGGTGGCATCGCCTAAGCCCGCTTCATCTAAGCGCTCCCGGCCATGCAACACGATCCCTTGGGGAAGCCCCAACTGATTTAAGGCATTTGCCATGGTGGTGATGATCGCCGGATCAAACACCCCAATCACTTGACCGGTGGGGCGCAGCGGATTCACTAGGGGTCCCAGCAGATTAAACACCGTTCGTACCTTGAGGGTGCCGCGCAGGGGAGCCACCGCCTTCATGGCGGGGTGCCAGCCCCGCGCAAATAGAAAGGTAATCCCCACGGCTTTGACCGCTTCGCGCACCTTAGCAGGGTCGGCGCTCAGATCTACCCCCAGGGCTTCGAGTACATCGGCAGACCCCACCTTGCTAGAGGCAGAACGGTTACCGTGCTTTGCCACCGCCACCCCCGCTGCTGCTGCCACAAAGGCTACCGCTGTCGAGATGTTAAAGGTGTGGGAGCCATCGCCCCCCGTGCCGCAGGTGTCGATCATCGGGCTGGGCAGGGTGAGATCAGCCGCGTCGCCCCCGAGGGACTGCCCCTGAAGCACCCGCGCCATCCCGGCTAACTCGTCGGCAGAGACGCCTTTGGCCTGGATGGCCGCCAAGATCGCCCCCGACATAATTGGGTCAATCGACTCCGTTAACCACCCGCGCATTAGGGTTTCAGCTTGCCCCATGGACAGGGACTGGCGGTCAATCAATTGTTGGAGCAGGGTGGGCCAATCTTGACTGGGGGAATCAGCGATCGCAGTTGCCACGGTAGTCCTCTGGGTCTCAGTACAGCAAGGTCTAGGTGAGTATATAGCACTGAGTTGGGGCAGATACAGGGTCCGGCGCAAGGCAATCTGCTTAGGCATCAGCCGTGAGATCAGTTTTGAGTTCAAAATTCAAAATTTTGAATTCAACAGCCCTAGTCTTCACCCCTGAACCCTGAACCCTGACGCCCGATTAAGTGGTGTACTCGGCGTTGATGCGCACGTAGTTGTAGCTGAGGTCGCAGCCCCAAGCCTGACCCACCCCCGCTCCGGTGCCCACCGACACCTGAATGGCGACGGTGTCACTTTGCAGATATTCCCCCGCTGCGGCATCCACCAAATACTGGTTGGCGGCCTTGCGGTCAAAGGGTTGGGGCTCACCATGATCCATCAGTACAAAGTCACCCAATTGGATGGAGAGATCACCCGGATCAAACCGTACCCCCGCCCGACCAGCGGCTCCGGCGATGCGCCCCCAGTTGGGGTCACGGCCAAAGATAGCCGACTTGGTGAGGGAGGAGCTGGCAATGGTGCGGGCAATGGTGCGGGCGGCGGCATCGTCAGCGGCACCGGTGACGGTGACATCAAGGAGACAGGTCGCCCCTTCCCCATCACGGGCGATGGTTTTTGCAAGGTAAATACAGACCTCGGTGAGGAGGGCTTCGAGGCGATCGGCGGCGGGTCCGGGTTCGGTAATGGCGGGGGTGCGGGATTGGCCATTGGCGAGGGCCAGCAGACAATCATTGGTGCTGGTGTCGCCATCGACGGTGATTTGGTTGAAGCTGCGATCGGCAGCGCGGCGCAGCATCGCTTGCCACAGGGGGGGCGAGACGATCGCATCGCAGGTCACAAAGGCCAGCAGCGTCGCCATATTGGGGTGAATCATTCCCGAGCCCTTGGCAATGCCCCCCACCCGCACCGGGCGACCATCCATTTCGATTTCTAAGGCGATGGATTTGGGCACCAGATCGGTGGTGACAATGGCCTGGGCTGCAGCGTCAGACCCCGTTTGGGAGAGGGCACCCACTAGCGGGGGGATACCCGCCGTGAGGGCAGCCATCTTAATGGGTTGGCCAATCACGCCGGTAGAAGCGACTAACACGGCTTCGGGGGCAATATTCAGGGCGGCGGCCACGGTTTTGGCGCTGGTGACGGCATCTTCCCAACCCTGGGGACCGGTGCAGGCGTTGGCTTGTCCGGCATTGACCAAAATGGCCTGGGCGGCGGCTTTGGTTTCTAACCGTTGTTGGCAATAGTCAACGCAGGCGGCTCGCACTTGGTTGGTGGTGTACACCCCCGCCGCGATCGCTTCGGTATCTGAAACAATCAGGGCTAAGTCGCTGGCCCCAGAGGGCTTTAACCCGGCGGCAATGCCCGCTGCCCGAAATCCTTTGGGGGCAGTCACGCCCCCCTCAACCACCTGCCAATCTGCCATTGTGTTGCCCCACTGCCCTCTAAAACCTGATTCCGAAACCTGATTATAGGCTCCTCTTTGGGGTGCAATGGCTAGATGGCAGGGCGAGGGCGGTTAGATCTGGGGACGGTGCTGCCCATGGCGAACCCATCGGCGGGGCAGGGGCAGGGGGTAGGGTTGATTCTCTAGCGGAAGAAAAACTGTCTTTGTGCAAACCGGTTAGCTAAGGCGAAGATTTCGGTGAACCATGGGACGCTTCGACTGGGGGCGTTTGGATTGCCCCCAGACCCCCTCCACCAGGACGCACCGCCGTCCTGGACCTCGCGGACAGTGTTACTAGCTGTGCCGTTGCAACGATCGCTTCGTAGAGATTTCGTGACAGCCATTCAACATGGCCGCGATGTTTGAGGGGGCTCGTAGGGCCTATTAGCTTTTTCTCTATCAAACAAATTAATCAACCCTACCCCCTGACCCCCTCGCTTCCCGGCTCACGTTTAAGCTTGACGTAGGGCCTAAAATTATCCTGAATATTGGAAATTTTTATGGGTGACATCAATCCCTATCGGCTCAAGGTTTCGCAGCTTAGGGCTTTGGTGGCGATCGCCGACACGGGCACCTTTATCCAAGCCGCTCTGGCGCTGGATCTGTCCCAGTCCTCCATTAGCCACGCGATCGCCACCCTCGAAGAAGAACTCGGCGTCGTGCTGCTCAATCGCGGCAACCAGGGCACCACCCTCACCCCCCTCGGGGCAGACATTACCGCCGAAGCCCGCCAGATATTGGAGCACCTCGAAACCATTACCCAAAAAGCCCAAACCGCTCGGGGGGGCGACCAGGGGCAGGTGCGGGTGGCGACTTTTCGCAGCATGGCCACCCATGTATTGCCCGAGGTGATTCAACAACTGCGTAGCACCCATCCTGGCTTGCAGGTGGTGATTCAAGAAAGCCCTTACTTTAGCGCCGTCGATGAGGCCGTGCGCCAAGGCCGAGCCGACGTGGGGTTTACCTACCTGCCCAAGGGCAAGGAGTTCGAGAGCTGGGAACTACTGCGCGATCGCTACCTGGTCCTAATGCCGCCAAAATCCCCAGCGGTTGCGGCCCTCACTTGGCAAGACCTCCAGCAATACCCCCTGATCGTGCCCCCCCCCACCGATGGCTGTCGGATGTTAATCGATCGCTACTTTAAGGACATGGGCCACACCCTCACCCCCACCTATGAAGTCCAAGAAGACTCCACCGTGCTGGGCATGGTGCAGCAGGGGTTAGGGATCACGATTATGGCCAAGCTGGCCGCCGAACCGATTCCCCCCACCATTCAGATCGCGGACCTTGCCGTGCCCCTAGAGCGGATCATTGGCGTGATTCAACGGGCCGATGCCCTATTGCCGCCGCCGGTTTACGCCTTTATGGATGCCCTAAAACAGGTGTGGCAACAGTCGGGCCAGACCCTAGAACCGATGCCAGCCCAGCCCTAAGATGGGATCAGAAGACCTACCCCTACCCTTGACGAAACCCTCGTAGGGGCACGGTTTCTGCGCCCAACCCTGGTCTGTTCGTTGCCCGAAATCGCCGAAATCTAGCCAGAGATCTATACAGGCGGCGGCTTTGGTATAGCCTGGTGGGTGTCTCTAGGTTTAGAATCCAGCCCTGTGAACAATGTAGAGTCTAAATTTTAAAATCCTTACTTTTGTCGATTGTTGTCAGCCATTAATACTCACCATGGATAAATTGATTTATCGTGCCGCTTTGCCCCTTGCCCTTGGCTTTGCGATCGCCAGTTGCGGTGGCTCCAGTAGCGACAGCGCGGGGGGCGACAACACCGTCACCATCCTGGGGGTCGTTGTGGGTGAGCAGCAGGCAAAACTAGAAGCGGCCCTCGCCCCCTTTGAAGCAGAGACCGGCATTGACGTGGTGTATGAAGGTATCGACGCCTTTGCTACGCTGCTGCCGGTGCGGGTGGACTCGGGCAACGCCCCCGACATCGCCATGTTCCCCCAACCGGGCCTGATGCGCGACTTTGCCGCCGAGGGGCAACTGGTTGCCCTGGATAATGTGCTGGATGCCGATGCCCTCACCGCCGCCTACGACCCCTATTGGCTGGAGCTGGCCACCGTGGACGATAGCCTCTATGGGGTGTGGTATCGGGCCTCGGTGAAAAGCTTGGTCTGGTATAGCCCCAGCGCCTTTGCATCGGCGGGCTACGAGATTCCGACCACCTGGGATGAGATGATCGCCCTCAGTGACCAGATCGTCGCCGATGGCAAAACCCCCTGGTGCCTGGGCATGGAAAGCGGTGACGCCACCGGCTGGGTGGGTACCGACTGGGTCGAAGACATTATGCTGCGCACCGCTGGCCCCCAAACCTATGACCAGTGGGTGAACCATGAGATTCCCTTTAATGACCCCACGGTTAAGGCGGCCTTTGAGCAATTTGGGGCGATCGCCCTCAACCCCGACTACGTGTCAGGGGGCAACATCGCCGTCCTCAGCACCCCCTTTGGCGATGCCCCTAACCCGCTGTTTGACGCCGAGCCCGGTTGCTACCTCCACCGTCAAGCCAGCTTCATCACCACCTTCTTCCCCGAAACGGTCGAGCTGGGTACCGATGTCAGCATCTTCCCCCTACCGGGCATCAACACTGAATATGAGACGCCGGTGCTGGTGGCCGGGGATGTGTTCGCCATGTTTAACGACACCCCTGAGGCCCAGGCCCTGATGGAATATCTCACCACCGTCGTGCCCCATGAAATTTGGGCGGAGCTGGGGGGCTACATTTCACCCCACAAAGCGGTAGATTTGGCGGTCTATCCCGATGAGGTGGCCAAGCAGCAGGCGGAACTGTTGCTGCAGGCCGCAGTGATTCGCTTTGACGGCTCCGACATGATGCCCGGTGCGGTGGGCACGGGGGCCTTCTGGACCGGCATTACCGATTATGTTGGCGGCAGCGATGTGGAAGCAGTGCTGGATGATATTGAGTCGAGCTGGCCTTAGATGGGCGGAGGAGCGGGGGTAAAGGTAGGGGAGCGGTTTCCGCACCCAAAGCAGAGGA
>CAYGVA010000049.1:0-14699 GCA_964353225.1 uncultured Leptolyngbya sp. | reverse complement strand
GGTAGGGGAGCGGTTTCCGCGCCCAACTGTAGGTCTTTGGGGGAAAATGAAACAGAGCCCTGAGGAGACCCGATGGTTGATGCATCCCATACCCCCGATGAGCCCGGTTCTGAGCCCGGTTCTGAAGATTTGCCCGCCGAGGCGGAAATGCGGCCTGAATCAGCCTCAGCTGGGTCCGACTCAGACCCTATGGCGGAATCTGAATCGGAAACCCCTTTAAGGCCAGACATAACGGCGTCAGCAGGGGAAGCGGTTTTGGATGCCGATGCAGGGTGGGAGGGCTCTGGGGATACAGACCCCATCCCTGAGGACCCCTCAGAACTGGCCTCGGAGGCGATGCTTGACTCCGAACAGGATGCTGGCACAGAGATGTTGGAACCGACTGCTGAGGAGGGCGTGGTTTTAGAAGCGTCGTCTGAGCAGGATGGCCCTTACGATTCTTCAGAAGACTTTGTTGATGTAGCGGATAACTCGATGGATGCGGGTGCTGATGCTGAAGGGATGCCCGATGGTTTCGAGGCAGATGCTGAACCCGTCAGCCCCGAAACCGAGGTGCCCCCTGCCCCCTTGGCGGGCGGGCAAGCTCAGCCTGCTGCTGCTGAGGATGACTGGGGTTTGGATGCCCTAGACACTGTTGCGGGGGCTGATGCCGCTGATGCGGCCAACCTGTTAAAGCGCAGTCGGCGTCCCAAAACGAATCCAATTCAGCGGATTCAACGGTTAGGTCAACCGGCCTTGCAACCGGCCTTGCAACCGCTCCTACAACTGTGGCAGCGGCTGTTGCGGGGGGTGCGATCGCGCCTCCCCCAAGTCGCCGCCCTATCCGATGGGGTGCTCAGCGGCATTTTGATCGGCATTTTGGTGCTGCTCTTGACCTTGATAAACCGCTTGGGTCACCCCTCCCCAGCGGTCGTCGTCACCCCAACGATGGCTCCGGATGGCGCAACGGCTTTAGAACTACCCTCTGCACCACCCCCAGGGCAGGATATAGACTCCCCAACGGTAGCTGCTCCCATCGACCCCGACCTAGAGCGCATTGCCGATATCCAAGACCAATTGACCGTTGTCGCCACCAGCTATGCCAGTAACTTGGTGGTCTCTGTGCAGGCCAATTTTGCTGAAGATCGCCTCAGTGCCAACCTCAGCTCCGGTTGGTACCGCCTGCCCCGCAATCAGCAGGATGAGCTGGCGGCGGATCTGATGGGGCGATCGCAATCCCTCGATTTCGCCACCCTCGAATTGATCGATGCCGATGGCGTGATGGTGGCCCGCAGCCCCGTGGTGGGCAAAGCGATGGTGATTTTGCAGCGCGAGACTCCCCCCGAGGTGCCCATCCCCGAGCGACCCCGCTACCGCATCACCATCGATCGCTAATTTTTCCCAAGATCGCGGCCCAGTCAAGGGCGCAAGCCTTGCGCCCCTACACCCCTTCGCCCCCACCCATTCCCGATGGCGACGACTCAACCCAACCGTCCCGACATTGCCTTTATCCCCACCCCCGACGATGCGATCGCCGCCATGATTCAACTGGCCCAGGTCACGGCGAATGATGTGGTCTATGACCTGGGTTGTGGCGATGGGCGGTTATTGGTGCAAGCGGCGCAACGGGGCGCGCGCGGGGTGGGCATTGATATTGACCCACTGCGCATTGCCGAAGCCCGAGCCTTGGCGGCTGAAGCGGGGGTGAGCGATCGCCTCCAGTTTCACCAAGGCAACCTTTACGATGCGACCTTTGCAACCGCCACGGTGGTGATGCTCTATCTGTTGCCCCACCTGAATGTGCGGCTACGGCCTCGCCTACAAGCCCAATTGCGCCCCGGCAGCCGGATCATTTCCCATCAGTTTGACATGGGGGATTGGCAACCCACCCAGATAGTGACCCTCACGCCCTCAGAAGAAGATTCGATCCTGTACCTGTGGACGGTGTAATGCGCTGACCGGCGACTGCGATATCTCCCTTGGGTTAGGCCGCAGCGATTAGCCCTTCTGGGTAAATGCCCAAACCCCATTCCAATGCTCTGGGATGCCATAGGCCAAAAACTGTTCCAGCCGTTGCAAATAAACCTGGGCGGCGCGATCGGCGATATTAATTTCCAGCACCTTTTTGAAGTAGGTCTTGGCCGCTAGCCAGTCACAGTCTTGATATTGGCGTACCCCCGCCTCAAAGTTGTCGCGGGTCCTGAGTTTGAGGATTCGCATGGTTTCGCTGTCGGCAGCCAGAATCTCATAGATATTGAGGGGTTCGACCCGGCCCTTCACCATTACCCGATCCAAAAATCGGGGTTGATAGCGCTCTGGGTGAACAAGCTGTTCCATGACCCCTTCCGACATTAAGAGTTGCGCTCCATACACCTTCGAAATGCCCTCTAGACGGGCGGCAAGGTTCACCGTATCGGAGAGCACATCCCCCTGGAGGCGGGTGGGTTCACCAATAATCCCCAGCATCATTTGCCCCACATGGAGCCCCATGCCAATGGCAATGGGCTTTTGCCCCGCTTGCTCCAGTTCGAGGTTGTATTCGCGAATCTTTGCAAACTGCGCCAGGCTGGCATTTAACGCATCTTCCACACTTTCTGGAAAGACGGCCATGATGCAATCGCCAATGAACTTGATCACAAACCCGTTATGGCGTCGGATTTCAGGGGAGATCTTTTGCAGATAGGTGTTCATAAAGTCAGCCAACTGCTGGGGCGGCATATTTTCCGCTAGGCCGGTGAACTGACGGATGTCGGCAAACATCACCGCCATATCCTTGCTGATGCAGTCGCCCAGGTTAATCTCGGTAATGCTCTCTTTGCTGAAAAATTTGAGGTATTCCGCCGGAAAGAACCGAGCAAAGGCATTTTTCTGGGCTTCGACATGGTCAAAGGACTGTTGCAGTTGGGTACTCATGTGGTTGACAGAGCTAGCCAACTGACCCACCTCATCGGTGCGAGCGATGTCGATAGTTTGTTGCCAATTGCCCTTGGCGATGTCTTTGACGGCGGCATTGAGCTGCAAAATCGGTTTGGTAATCCAATTGGTGGCAATGATGCCGATCAGCAGGGCGATCGCCAGGGCAATGGCACAGAGAAAAATTGTGGTTTGGGTGTTTTTGTAAATTTGCCCCATAAATTCGGCTTCGGGCACCACCACCACAATCAGCCAGTCCAGGCCGAACCCATCGTTAAAGGGCACCACCTCTAGAAAGTGTCGCTGGCCATCTAGCTCAAAGGTGAGTTGGTGGGATTGCTGAATGCGATCAAGCGGGCCAAAATGCTGCTGCAAAAACTGAGCCGACTGGTTGACCAGGGGTTCAGCACTGTCTTCGGCCTTCAGAAAGGTTGCAGTTTCGCCATTGACCAACATGAGCGGCTCGTCAGTGGAGCTGGAAATCAGTTGGCCTTTGCGGTCTACCACAAAAGCTTGGCCAGATTTACCGCCGATTTTGAGCCCCCTTAAAAAGGTGCGAAACTCCTCCGGCAGGACCACATCCGTGGCGCATACCCCGAGCAAACGTCGATCTTGGTTGCCGTCATAGACCGGCAAACTGGCGGTGACGTTAGGTAGGCCGGTGGTAAAGGCAATATAGACATCGGTCCAAGCTAATCCTTGGGCACCCAGGGCCGCCTGATACCAAGGGCGGGTGCGGGCATCGTAGCGCTGCTCCGCTCTGCCGCGCCAATGCTGGCGCTGTCCCCGGACGTTGAGGCTATAGTAGTCGCGAAAAAATTTGTTATTCGCGTTGCCGTAGGACAGTTGTAACTCCCCGGTTTCGGGGATGCGCAGCACCCCAAAAAATTCCCCTGATTGGGCACTGCCGCAATAGATAAAGGCAAGGCTGGGGTGGAGCCTCATTTGCTGGAAGAGCAAATGTTCTCCTTTTTGAGCCGACTTAATATCCAAATCCCCATAGCGAAAAGCAATGGCATTGAGGCGATTGATGGTGTGGGGTTCGCCAAAATAGCCCTCTAGTTCTCGCTGGATGCCGGTGGATAGCTCACTCCGTAGCTGAGTGGCTAGGCTCTGGACAGCCCGCGCCCCATTCCGGAGGGAGAGGTAGCCCACTAGGCCCACAACCGCCACCAACTGCACCGCCACCGGCACGGTAAACATCACCCGTAGGGAGGGGTAGCGCAGCCGACGCATGAGGGGGTAAAACCAAGACCTGAGCGGTGGGGGCGATCGCTTCACAGCCATAAACCTTCTGAAACAGATTGACAGGAACAACCCAATGGGAAGGATGCGCAGCGGGTCTAGCTTTGTACCTTGACCGCTGCGTCTACTAATGGTTTATTTTTACCCAAGGTCTATGGGTATTTTTCCCGATAATACTGGGGAGTTAAGTTTGGGGGGTGCCCTTTATTTCCCGAAGACCGCTTCCCCCTCCGGACAAACCACCCTTGCCCCTGACCCAACCCCCACCCAGGCAGCGCTAGACTAGATACGCTATGCCCTTTTTCGAGCGTTTGGCAGAATTAGGAATAGTGCTTTCACCGCCGTCAACAGAGCCATTATGCCGACCATCCAAGACCTTGCCGATTACGCCCAAGCTGGTGCCCAATCCCTCGGGATTGCTAAATACGACCTTTATGGATCTGCTGTGGATGAAACCAGTGTCCAGGTGGATCGCGGTGAAGCAAAGCAGGTCAAGGCTTCCCAGCGCTCCAGTGTGATTGTGCGGGTGTGGAACGATCAGGGCCGACTAGGGGTGACCACCACCACCGATGTCAATGCGAGTGGCATTGAATTGGCCCTCAAAACGGCCCAAGAGGCCAGTGTCTTTGGCGCGACCGACAATATTCCTGACTTTAGCCCCGAATCAACGGCCCCGGTCAGTGGGGTTAAGGTCTCTAAGGCTGACCCCGCCCCAGTCCCCCAACTGATCGAGACCCTATTGGGGGCGGAGAAGGATTTGCTGGATGCCCATTCGGCGATCGCCTCAGTGCCCTACAACGGCCTCGCCCAGCGAGAGGTCGATCGGTTTTATCTCAACAGTGCCGGTGCCCTGCGCGAAGAGGGGCGCTCCTATACTTCGATTTATCTCTACAGCAAAACTGAGCAAGAGGGCCGTAAGCCCCGCTCCGCTGGAGCCATGCGGATTGACCAGGGGCTGTCTCAATTGGATGTTAAGGGCTGCCTACAAGAAGCGACGGACAAGACCCTGAGCCATTTGGACTACGAAACCATCACCACGGGCAAATACCCCGTGGTGTTTTCAGCGGAAGCGTTTTTGAGCTTGCTGGATGCCTTTTCGAATATGTTCAACGCCCAGAGCATTTTGGATAACCGCAGCCTGTCTACGGTAGAAACCCTTGGCACGGCGATCGCCTCACCCCTGCTGTCGGTTTACGATGATGCCCTGCATCCCGACAACATTAGTGCCGAAACCTTTGATGGCGAAGGGACCCCCACCCGTCGCCTACCGATCATTGAGGCGGGGGTATTAACCCATTTGCTCCACAGCGCCGGTACAGCCAAACGGCTCAATACCCAGCCCACCGGCCATGCCAGCATTGGGGCAAAGGTCAGTATCGGCCCCAGCTTTTATCACGTGGTGGCGGCAGCCCCTTCGGAAGCCGCCCTCAGTCTAGAAACCGCTGAGAACGTGGTTTTCATTGATGATCTCCAAGCTCTCCATGCAGGGGTTAATGCCCTGCAAGGGTCCTTTTCGCTGCCCTTTGATGGCTGGCTGGTTAACCAGGGTAAGAAAGTGAGTATTGAGTCAGCTACGGTGGCGGGAGACTTCCAAACCTTGCTCAATTCCATCGTACATATTGAGGCAGAACCTGAATTTACCCCTGGCGGTCTCTGTCCCCGCATTTGGGTAGAGGCCCTCTCTATTACTGGCGAAACTTAGCCCGACTAGGGGCTCGGTGCACCAACTGCTGGGGTCGACGATTGAGGCGGCAGTTGAGATGACTGCCCTCAATCACGACTTCCCCCAAGGTGGTACGCACATAGAGCTTGCCAGATTCACTGCGCACCACCCCCTGAAGGGGAATCGGTATCGTGTCATCTGGGCGGCTGGGGACAGCATATCGTTCTTGAACCGCCTGCCCATGGGGGAACTGGGGGGTCGTATGGCCCTGTGCTTCGGCCATTTCGGCGGTGAGGAACTGGGTGGGCTCATCCACGCTATCCTCCGCCTGCTCTTCGATCCAGACGATCCTATCGTGCCCCTGGTGCAGGGTTTCACCAAAGGGAGTTGTAATGTATAAATTCCCTTGACTCAGTAAAACCGATTGAATCGGAGCCCATTCTCCCGCCACAAGCAGCTGAAACGCCGTCTGCAGATTGGATGCAGCAGCCTGTTGACGGTGTTGCAGCCACCACTGTCGCCACATATTCCGGGCTGGGGCACAGTGTAACTGGTAACCCGCTGGCACCTGATGGTGTTCATACATCTGGAACTGGGTTTTGGGATCTGGCCCCACAGAGAAATATTCGTAAGCCTCTAGGACCTGGTGAAGGAGCTCAGCATAGTCTGATTGTGACCGAATCAGGATAGTGCTAGGACAATTTTGCAGACGAGCGAACGCCAGAATATGGCCATTGGAGGCGATCAGTTGTGTCGTATCTAAAGCAGCTTGAATGCGGAGGCTAGCGTTAGCAATTAGCGTCCCTTGACCTTCAACAAATTGGCGAACGATTTCTACATCGTCTAGATATACTTTGCTCATGGTTGTCCCTACGGCGGAGGCCTAGAGCGCGTTGCTTGCAATCAGAGGGCATGGTGCAGATGATTCGGCAATACAAATCACCCGTTTTCTGACTCTGAAAACGTCTCTGGGCGAAAAAGCCTTACTGAACTGAACGGCAGCAAGACATTGATAGGAATGCACTGATGGCAGGCTGAATACGCCAGCGCCCATGGGGGAATAGCGAAATCAGGCCGTATTCTATAGCTTCGTTAATTGTGGCTGCCTTCCGGACGATTTCCGTATTAAGCCGGATGCCAATTTTGAAGCGTTGAGTAGTGAAGGGGGTCGCAAGGGCAGGCCCATCACCGATTACCCGTAAACCTGCTGGTTTCTACTGGGGTTGCCGCACAGTAATGACCGAACGCAAGGTATGGGCTTAAGGGCAGATTCACCAACAACCGTTGATGAACCTACCCTTCTTCTACAGGGACCACACACAGCCATTGCCGTGGCAATGTTCTGTGGCGATCTAGTCCAATCACAACACATAAATGTGACAATTTTGTGAACAGGTGTTAATCCCAAAGGGGGCACTTAATTTCAACCATTCAAACCATAGTGCTCTAACATTTTTTTGATCGGATATTGCTCCTAGTTATGCCGCGTCCCTCTGCTCGCCAACGAACCGTTCTAAAAGCCCTGCGCCAGCGTTTGTTTTATCTCTTGGCTGCCGTGGTATTGGTGGGCGGTCTGGTGCTGCTGAAGGGGGGGCTGGCCTGGGCTGCCGAACGATTTGTGTATTCGCTGCCGCTGATTGGCGGGTTACTGCAAAGTCTGGAGCTCATCGAAATCACCAATGTGGTGATCTTTGCCCTGTTGGGGGTGGGGTTAGGCGCGGCTACCCGCTGGTTGCCCAGCCGTTGGAGTGGCCTGAGAAAGTCATTGCTGCTTGTGCTGGCAGTGCCCATTGTGTTTTTGAGCAGCTATGGCGTACGCCAATATTTTTGGGTGCAGGCGGTGGCGGTCTCATCAGAACTATCTGTCCCCGAAGCTGAACGGGTGACCAATGTGTTGTTGGCAGAGGCAACGGGGCAATCGGGGTTGATCGGCTTTTTTCTCTACACCCCGCGCATGCCGGTCTTACCGACCGATCTGGGCTCTCTCCAAACGATGGATGATGAAGATAAGTGGTTTCGCTCTGAGTTGACCCGCTATAGCGGAGTGCAGCCCGGTTTGTTTTCGCTCTTGTTTCGCTTCACCGGCTGGGGGATTCGGGTGTTTTATGTGGGGCTGACGATGATTACTGCGGGTATTTATTTTACTAAGGGTCTGGCCTGGGCCGACACCCAGCGCCAGCCGTCTCGATAAACGGCGTGAGGCGCTCGGACCTGCGGATTGTGGCCGGACGGCAGTCGCGCTTAAAACGAGTTCATATTGACGACCCAGGCCCCCAAATTCTTAAAGGAGTCTTGACATTCTCTGCAAACCCGCTAAACCAAGCCCAGCAATGACTTATGATTCTCATGACTCGCAGGCCATGCTGTCACCAGGGCCGATCGCCTGAACTCGTTACACCAACCGCTGGGAGATGAATCAACGCCATGTTAACGGAGCTGCAAACCCGAAAACTCCTGAAGCTGTTTTGTATGTACGACGGCGATCGCGATGGCTTTTTAGTCCGCAAGGACTTTGAGAAAGTCGCCGCTAAACTCTGCACTGTCAAGAACCTGGGTTCCCGCTCTCCCAAGTTTATGATGCTCCAAGAGCGGCTGGTCACAGCTTGGAAAAACCTCCGCAAGAAAGCGGACTCCAACAGTGATAAAAAGATCAGCTTGGACGAGTGGCTGGCCTATCACGATGATGTGCTTAGCGATCGCGCCACCTACACCCAGGAAGTCCAATCCGTGATGGAATTGATCTTCGATGTGTTTGACACCGACGGTGACGGCACCATTTGCCAACAGGAATGGGCGGAGCTCTTCCAGGTCTACAATATCCACCCCGCCTACGCGCCTTCCACTTTTCAGCAATTAGATGCCAACCAAGACGGCTGCCTCAGCAAGAGCGAGGTTTTGACCTTGATTGACGAGTTTTTCTGTGGAGACAATGCGGGCGCGATTGCCAATTCCATGTTTGGCCCCTATTGAGGGGGCGGTAGGGATGGGGGGGGCCGTGTCAAGTGAGGGTGGCATCCATTTGTGCCCAACTGCCGCTGTGCTTCAGCATGGGCGAATATTCACCAAACTGAAACCGCAACGGTAGGCTGGCCTTTACCCGCTGCCATGCCGTCACATGGCAGCGAATGAATCGCTCTGCCCCCACAAAGGCGTTGACCTCGTCTCCTTCCCAGATGATTTCGGCCTCACCGGTTAGGTAAAGCAAGTCCTGGGTGTCAAAGTCGATGAACAAAAATCCGGCCTTGGGATTTAGCAGGATATTGCCCACGGTATTGAAGTGAAAATTGCCGGTGAAGTCCGGAAAAATAAAGGTCTGGTCATCTTCGATGCGAATAAAGCCCGGTTTGCCCCCCCGGTGGGAGGCGTCGGCCCCAAAGGTGGGGTTGTCTGTCCCTGTCTGATCCGGATTGGCATCATAGGCCGTGGCCACAAATAGCGTATCGGCTTGGGCAATGAGGGTTTGGGCTGCGGCATCGAGGCGATCGCCTGATTCAACGGGCCGTTCTTGTTGCGGCTGGGCGATGTCGGGCAGCATTTCAATGCTACGGGTTTGAATGTATTGGGGGCAATTGCCAAAGGTTTGGGTGATGGCAATGGTAATGCCATCGCCATTCACCGCGCTGATCTGCCCCGCCGAGCGGTTGCGGCGACGCCCCTCTGGCAAAATGCCGAGCAGGCCAATGTCGGCCCCCACCTGGAGTAAACCGGCGATCGGTGAGCCAAATAGGGGCTGCGTCGCGATCTGCAAATGGCGCGCATCGGGGGCGGTGATGAACCCCGGTGGCCCCGTTAGGACCGATGCCCAAGGTCGCCCTTGGGCATCGGTCATTCCCACGACCAAAAAAGGCAGTTGGTGATAAAACGCCTGGTGTTGTTCGGGCAGGTAGTCGCGGATAACCCGTCTTCCCTGATTTTCGATCCTGTCGCGCACGCCCATGCGGGCTTGCACATCCTGCTCCCCAGCATGAAACGGGGAGTTTGCCTGGGGCCAACCTGGATTCATGGTGTTTCCTCAAGAAGGTCTAACGTGGGCAGATCGCAAACCCGATCCCTCGGGGCTGACCTACCCCCCGAGGGCAATTAATTCCATGCGAATGCCGCCGGGGATAAAGAGCATCATGTGATGGGCCGGAAGCCCCTTTAAGGGTTCTGGGGCAAACTCAATCTCAACGCCATCGGTGTCAACCAAGGTGGCATGGAGGGATTGGAGGGTGTCTAGGCTATCTACTTTTAGGGCAAAGTGATGGAGACCAATATTGTTTTTGCGATCGAAGGGGGTGGCACTGGCGGGGTCAGTGGCTTGCCACAGGGTAAGCAGCAGGGTGCCATCCGATAGGAAAAGCGCGGGATAGTTAGGGACCTCACCCACTTGATTGAACCCGAGGACATCCACAAAGAAATTGCGGGTGGCGGTGAGATCGGGAACGGTTAGACCAATGTGATGAGCGCCTTGGGTAATGGCCATGGGAAAGTCTCCAATTGAGTTGATGGGGGAAAACGTCGGTCGGTCAAGCTAATGCCAAAACGGATACAGGCTGGCCAGCGACACCGCCATCCATCAACAAAACATCGTCAATGGGGGCAGTTTTCGAGGCGAGGGGTGGTTTTGTGGGTTGCATTAAGACCGCCAAAATCAGTCAGGCAGAAAGTGCTTGTACCGATCGTTCGGTATATTTGAACTGTACCGAACGTTTGGTATGATGTCAACGGTTGAATTTAAATCTGTCTACAGTGCCTAAGGAAACCTACGTTCCCAGCTTGTTCCAACTGTTTCGGCAGTATGGTTACGACGGGGCTACCCTGTCGAAGATTGCTGAGGTGACCGGCCTGGGCAAGGCCAGTCTTTACCACCATTTCCCCGGCGGTAAGGATGAGATGGTGGCGTCGGTGCTGGACTATTCCGAGGCATGGCTCACCGAAAATGTGCTGAACCCCCTGGCCAGTCCAGGGACTGCCGTTGAGCGTTTGCAAAATATGTGTGATCGCGTCAGTACCCTCTATGGCGGCGGCACCCAGCCCTGTTTGCTGGCGATGTTGCAGGCAGGTTCTGGCCGAGAAATGACCCATGGCCAGGTGAAGTCCGCATTGGCAAGGTGGGTTGGGGCGATCGCCAAGGTGCTGGCCGAAACCGGTATGGACCAAGCCCTGGCGCAACGGCGCGGGGAAGACGCCATTGTGGCCATCCAAGGGGCGCTGATGTTGTCCCAGGGGTTGGATGATCCCGCCCTGTTTCAGCGCACAATTCGCGGGCTACCCCAGAATTTGGTGGGGTGATCGTTCAGAAGCGGTGAGCCGTTGGCCCCCTTGACCCGGCCCTCGGTTAGTCAGGGAAGTAGTGCTGGTATAGGGCCGCAACATTTTGGGCAAAGTGATCTCGCACCGCCGCTGGCCCTAGCACGATACAGTCGGCCCCATAGCGGCGCACCTCGCGGAAGAACCAAAAGGTGTTGTGAACCCGCCGCACGACTCTGCGAACCTGTTGCTCAGGTAACCATTGGTTAACCAGGTCGGCTTTTGTTTTAGAGCGATAGCCCAGGGCCAAGCCATGGAGTAAGTGAAATTCCACTTCAATGGTGCTGAGGTCGGGTTGCCAGGTGCCTGGGGCAGGGGAAATAACGGCCTCATCAGAGATGCGATCTAGGCGCAAAGACCAGTTGTGGCTTAAGGCTTCGATATCTTTATTTCCGTCGGTTTCGTCGCACCAACAATCGAGGTATTGGCGATCTTCGTGGCGATTGATGATGCCATGGCGCACGGTGAAGTACCAGGGGCGATCGGCGGCGTCTTGGTAAGCAAGGCGAAAGGGTCGCTGCAAGTGGAGGCAGCGATCGAGATCGCTGCGCCAGGCGGGACCGGGCTGATCGGCCCAGGTTTGAATCTCTTGGCGTAGCGGGTCGTTGATTTCGCTGCGTTCTAGCAGAATCTGGGCGAGTTCTAGGGCGGCATCGAGCTGGTCATGGTCTTTGAGCCAGCCGAGGATGCGGTTGAGGTGGTCGATGCGATCGCGGCTCCAGTCATGGTTGGTGGCGAGGCGGAGTTGGCCGCGGGCGATCGCTTTCATCAGCCTTGAGATGTTGGGCTTATCGCCCCAGGTTTGCCCAAACGCTAGGGCCAGTTGCTCTAGTTGGGTTTTGTCGTGTTCTGCGATGGAGAGGTTAATTGAAGGCCGTCTAGGGGTCATAGCGATCTACGTCAAAATATGCGCACACTTTCTGTGTTTTGCCATTGATAGATCCCATTATCCTTGCCAAGATGGGTTTAATCAAATAAATACGCACACTTAATCGGCGCAAATTTAGGCGATTTTACCCAAGACTTTCTGGGCATTGGGTCAGTATTTTATTTGGTGAAAGGATTTTGTGTGGGTGGGTTGAAGGCGGTAAGGGGGTTGGCAATGACGATGTTGGAAAAGCTAACGCAGGTGTTGGGGGATGGGCAGTGGCATTCGACGGGGGAGCTAGTCGAGCGGGTGGGGCATCGATTCTCGGCCACGTTGCATCGGGCGGTAAAGGGGCAAGGATGGCGGGTGGAGAAGCGGCGATCGGATTTGAAAACGTTTGAGTATCGGTTGGTCGGTACTCAGTTTTGAGGAGATAGCTGAAACTAAAATGTCGGCTGTCGGGCTAATGGACTAACAAATCAGCCTGCCATCCCAAGCCTGCATGGGGTCAGAAGACCGAAACCCTGCCCTGGTATGTTCATTGCCCGAAATCGTCTAAAGACTTCATTTAGAGAAAAATGTCTGTAGTTCGTCTCAAGTCGGTCTATTCTTGTCCAGCCGAAAATGTCTCTGAAAATATAAATTTGCCTGATGGCTGGAAGCTGTCATGGCACCAATACGAAACGCTCAAAGCATTACGAGATCCCAATATTGATGTCGTGTTCAATACGGCGATGACAGGAGATGGGAAGAGCCTCGCTGCCTACCTAAATATTTTGCAGGGGAATGGTTGTGCCATTGCCCTCTATCCCACCAATGCCCTAGCCAGGGATCAGGAAACTCAGGTTCGAGACTATATCTCTCAATTTCAACCGTCTAATGCACCACGGGTTAACCGACTTAGTGGGCCTGAGTTAGAGATTTATGCAGAGAACGAGGGATTGAGGAAAGGCAGCGCAATTTCATCCCGTGCAGGACAATCCGAAGTCCTCATTACGAACCCCGATATCTTCCATTACCTCCACCGAGGTGCTTACCTGACTGGCAAAGATACGCCCGATAAGCTTTGGAACCGCATCGATAAAGACTTTGACCTGTTCATTTTTGATGAGTTCCATGTGTTTGCGGCACCTCAGGTAGCCAGTGTCTTGAACACCATGATGTTGATTAAGGCGACCAATCGGCCCAAGAAATTCTTGTTCTTGTCGGCAACACCAAGTCGGTCTTTGTTGAATCGTCTAGGTAAGGCCGGTTTTCGCTACCGAGAAATCAGCCCCATAGACGCAGGGAAGTACCAATTCCCCGAGACTCAGGCAGAAGTAGAGGCTTTACAGGCAAGCCATTGGCGTCAGGTGGCACGCTCCATTGACCTGACCTTTGTGCCGATGGAGCCTACATCTAAAGCCTCCGAAACCTGGCTCAAGGAGAATCAAGAACAGATTCTCAACCCGTTTCTAGCGCATCCCGGCAGTAAGGGAGCGATCATCCTTAATTCCATCGCGGTAGTGAAGCGGCTGATGCCCGTTTTCCGGGAATGCTTTGCCCCCCATGGTCTCACGGTACGAGAGAACACTGGCTTATCAGGAGGGCAAGAAAAAGCTGAGTCCCTAGCGGCTGATCTGGTCATTGGTACCAGCACTATTGATGTGGGGGTGGATTTCAAGATCAACTTTCTAATTTTTGAGTCATCGGATGCAGGTAATTTTATTCAACGACTGGGCCGATTGGGTCGCCATGACCAGAACATTCAAGGGGGCTCATTTGATGGCTTCAGAGCCTATGCCTTGGTGCCTAACTTCTTTGTAGGGCGACTGTTTGCGGGGGAGGATGCCGTTTTGACGGATGGGGAGGTGTGCGATCGCATCCACTTTCAAACCCTCATCAGCGCTAACTACCGTCGCATTAACGACTTTGAGGGCTATTACAAGCGCTGGGGGGCGGTGCAATCTGTCTCTTTGGGACGGCAGCTATCCAATCCTGCGGTGAAATCTCAATACGAAGGGTCAGTCCAGAAGTTTCAACTAGCCTGCGAAAAGGTTTTTGAGACTCGATTTGGTCAAACCTTTGGACGGATAAAGGGCTGGGCTGAAGAATGGCAAATCCTGTCGGGGCAAAAGACGGGTAACCCGATTGCTGAAGATGCTAAGAGCTTTCGTGGGTCGAGTCCATTGCAATGCGGTCTGTACGATTTGACTGAAGTGAATGAGCGCGATCGCTTCAAAACCTACGACCTACCGGGCATCCTTAGCAACCTGGAGATCGAGATGTGGAGCAAAGTAGGCTTTCTGGAGCAGCTTCAGGAAACGGCAGAACGGACTAGACAACCGATTGCAAAGGGCAGGTTTAAGCACTGCCTGGGCTTTATGAAGCTGCGGGGCTATCGGGAAGAGCGGTTGAACTGGAAGTTTACTTACTCCGGCGATCTTCAGCCTATGGCTGACGCCTACAAGGTGCAGGTGCTATTGGGTTTGCAAATTTGGCAGCCGGATAATCCTTGGGCCAGTTCGATTAATCAGCGCTTGAAAAAGCAAGCACTGGTCTGTTATGTGCTGCGCAAGCCGGTGCGAGAGGTACGGCTACGGCTACAGCTACCCATGCACTTCCAGATTTACCCCATCAGCGATGCAAACAGCATTCATGACGCTAACGCGCCCTACTCGGTGGCGTTTGGTCAGTCAGCATTGCTGATTGACACTCTGGCTCACCGATTCAGGCACGAAGGAGGTGAGATATGGGTTG
>CAYGVA010000048.1:0-22617 GCA_964353225.1 uncultured Leptolyngbya sp. | reverse complement strand
CAGGATTGGGATGGCAGGCTGTTGTGTCAGTTCATTAGTCCGACAACCGGTATTTTAGTGCTCGGCAATCTCCTAAGGCGCTGATGCGGCTGGACTGGTTCAAGCTGGTGGATGGACCGGAGGGCTTAGCATGGGGTTTTTGGGGTCTGTGTCAAAGATCCTTAAAAGAGAACACACCCTAGCAAACTTAGGGTTCGAGAAACTGATCATTCTTTTTGAGAGATCTCCTGCCATGATCGAACCGAGTCCAGAACCGCTTCCGGGCTTTAGCAATGCAATTTATCGTGACTTGCTCCCTCGGGCGTGGCAGAGCAGCCCAAACCTGCAAAAGGTGCAATCATCATCACTTTTTGATGCGATCATTGCAACGCAGCGCTCAATGGACGAGGCCCCTGTTCTGCTATCCCAAAGCCATTTTGCAGCCATTACAAACGCTGTCTTGGCAGACATTGGCCGATTAACCAACGCCTATCACAACCGCCTGCACACCGAGCAGGTGATGGCCTGCTGCCAGATACTGGCCACCGCTGCTCAATTATCTGCCCTGGATACTCAGACCCTATTACTTGGGGGACTTTTTCATGATTTTGATCATCCCGGCACCACCCTCCGCCAAAAGGTGCCATCGGCCATCCGTAATGATCTGAGTAACGAAGAATTCGCCGCCATCAAGGCGGATGAGGTCATTGATTCAGCCCTCAGCCCGAAGCAGCGCTTACAGCTTCAAGGTCTGATTCTCGCCACCAGTTTCGGGCAAAAAACTGCTGCATCCCTCGATGAATTGCTAGGGGTGCGGCTGCAACGAGACTACGCACCCTACACCCCCTTAGAAAAGCTACTGGCATTCGCAGACATTGGCCGCTTCATGTTATCGCCAGAGGCCCATGTGCGAGGGTCTTTAGCCACCTTAAAAGAGTCGGGGGCACAGCCAGAGAGCTATGACGAATGGCTGCAGGGAGAGCTGGGTTTTCTGAGCTATATCGAAACCCACATGAACGGCATCTCTCAGCAGATTGGTACTGGTCCATGGGCGGGCTTAATGGCCAAGTTGCTAGGGGTAAGGCAGTATTTTGAGCAAGTTGCCGAACCTGGGACTGGGCGGACACACTTGGAACAGCAGTACCTTGAGGTGCTGTATGGCGATCGACCACAACACTGCGAATGAACTGGCTAGCGCATATTTTTATCTCCAAAAATTCAATTGAATATCAATTGGGCAATCTTTTGGCGGATCCTTTAAAAGGCAGGCCCTGGCAGGGTGCGAGTGCTTTAACCCAGGAAGGATTTGCAATGCACAAAACAATTGATGCTTTTACCGATGCTAATGCCATCGTCTCAAAAAGTAAGGCAAGGTTGGGTAAAAAAGGCTATCTAAAGGGTGTCATTATTGACGTCGCTTATGACCATTTACTGGCCAAAAACTGGAATCATTATTCCAAAATCAACCTTGATGCTTTTATGGGCTGTTTCTACGAGAACGCGATTCAGGAGGTCAAAGATTATCCGGAGGGGCCAAGGCGATTTGTCACCGGCATCACTGAGGCGCGCGTGCTAAGTCGTTATACAACCTTGGCAAATTTGGAGTTCGTCTTCCAGAGAATGGATAAAAGGTTGTCGAGCCGGATTTTGGCAAAAGAGCGTGCCACCGACTATTGGCCAAGGCTCCAAACAGAAATGGATGCCTTACAAGAGGACTTTGCCATTTACTTTCCCCAGCTCATCGCACATTTCAAAACCCAAGTTGCGGGCGACTTGGGACAGCATTGGTTAAAGATTTAAACCCTATCCATGGTGAGATCAGTGGTTTTCGCAGGGCAACCTTGCTGACTTGGCTACACCCCGTCGTGGTGGGGGTCGAGGTGGGGAATCAGGGAATGGGGTTTTTCGAGGCCATGGGCTTCCATCAAGGGTTGATCGCCCATGATGGTGCGGGCGCGACCGTCGGCAATGACTCGACCCTCGTCGATCAGAATCACCCGATCGCACACCTCTAGCAAAAACTCTAGGTCATGGGAGGCAATTAACAACGTCTCACTGGAGCGTTGCAAAAATTGAATCAGTCGCCGCCGGATGCGCATATCCAAACTGGCAGTGGGTTCATCACAGAGCAAGATACGGGGACACATGGCGAGCAAACCGGCGATCGCCACCATTTGCTTTTCGCCCCCGGACAGGTGATGGGGCGGGCGTTCGGCTAGGGCGGTAATGCCGGTCATTTCCATGGCGACGGTGACCCGCTCGGTTACCTCCGCCGCTGATAGCCCCAGATTTTGGGGGCCAAAGGCAATATCGTCCTGCACTGAGGGGGAAAACAGTTGGTCTTCGGGATCTTGAAACAGAAAACCCACATCAGGATAAAACTGCCCTGGTTTTACCGGCATATTAAATAAACGAATCCCCCCATGCGTCGCGGTCAACATGCCACACAGCAGCATAAATAGTGTGGTTTTACCGCAGCCATTATGGCCAATCAGTCCCACCCGTTCCCCCTCGCGAACCGTGAGGCTAATGTCTCGCAGCACATGGGGTTGATCGGGATAGGAAAAGGCAACTTGCTCTAGGGAAAGGGCGATCGGCTGATGGACTTTCAGGGCAATCCCCTCGGGGGTAGATAGGAGCTGGCTCATAAACGAGACACAATGATTTCGGTAAGAACAAGGCTGACAGCCAGTGCCAGGGTGAACCCCGTGGCTATCAGGGTGGTGGGGGTATTGCGGTACAGCCGATCAGGGGAGGGTAACCCCGCCGTGACTTGGCCGTAGCCCCGCAATCGCATGGCTTTGTAGACCCGTTGTGATCGCTCGTAACTACGCAGTAGCAGGGTGCCTAAGAGTGCAGCCAGCCAGCGCCAGCGTTGGCGAGTGGCTTGACGGCGATACCCATAGCCCCGTAGCCCCATGGCCTGCTGCATCGTCGCCAGTTGTTCGGCGATGTCATACAGATAACGGTAGGTGAGCAGGGTCATGTCCGTCAGTAGGGACGGTAACCCTAGGGATCGCAGTGCCTTTAGGATATCCAGGAAAGGGGTGGTTCCCAGTAAAATAAAGCCCGTGATCAGAATTGCCAAAAATCGCCCGATCACGAGTCCGGCCATGGTCAGCCCTTCTAGCCTGAGACTGAGCCAGCCCCCTTGCCATAGCACCGTTTCTCCCGAGACCCAGGGCAGTACTGACACCATCGCCAAAATGAATAGCCCTGGATAGGCCAGCCGCTGCCCGAGATAAGGCAGGGGTAAACGGGCAAAACCATAGAGGATTAAGACGCCCAACAGCGCTAGCGGAACCACGGCCACATGGCGAACGAGGGCGATCGCAAACATCAGCGTGAGTAGACTCACCAGCTTGGGGCGCACAGCCCAGCGGTGAACAGCAGAATCCGTCCGAATATACAGTTCGCGATGGAGAACCATGGCCATGACGTTAGCCTCCTCGGGGCTCCAATAGTTCTGGCTTGACCCGGTGCAAAAACAACACCAGTAGGGTGGTGAAGCTGCCTTCGATAACCATTAGCGGGATATGGGCCACCATCAAACCCACCAAGGCATTGCGCTCCGTGGCCAGGGTGAATTCTGAGGGAATCGTAAAGACCACCACCCCCAAGAAAATCAAGGCCGCCGTTCCTAGCCCCAAGGCCCCGGCCCCAAAGCCAGCGATACCCAGTGACCAGGGCATCGGCAAGCGATCGGACAGCGGGTAGCGCAATTGAAAAATACCCCATGCCATCAGGGCAGGCACTCCCATCATCACCGCATTAACCCCTAATGTGGTGAGGCCACCATGACCAATCAGCAAGGCTTGCAGAAATAGGCCAATCAAAATTGCGGGCCAGGCATACCAGCCCAACAGCGCCCCTAGCAAACCGTTCAGCACCAAATGGACACTGACCGGGGGCACCGGAATATTAATCGAAGAGCCGATAAAAAATGCCGCCGCTAGCAGCGCCGCCTTCGGCACCTCTTCGCTGGGATCAGGGCCACGCCGAATTTGCCGCAGTACGTACCAGGTGGTGAGCCCCGTGAGGGCATAGCCCCCCGCACAGACTTGGGCCGGAATAATCCCATCAGGAATATGCACTAGCGCTTACCCCGCCGAAAATACAGGGCTGTGCCCACACAGCCCCAGGCCACCACCCCTGCCATGATTCCTCGCTGTAGGGGGGTGAGCTGAGTATTACTCCGAAAGGTGGAGACAAGGTGAACATCGTCGGAGACGGGAATCACCGCGATCGCCCCATGGCCCGCCTGTCGCACCGTCACCTCCCAATCCCCCGATTGATCGGGGGTGAAACTAAATCGACCTTCATCGTCGGTGGTGCCGGTAAAACGAGGCGCTTGGGGATCGGTGGGATCGTAAATCTGCACCTGGGCTTCAGCCATGGGCTCACCCGAGTCGTAGGTGGCCTGAATCTGCACGGCGGCGGCCTCACGGGCTTGAATGGTTGCGCCATGGGCCAGGGCGGCAGACTGAGCTTGTCCCCAGAGGCCCAGGGCAATCAACAACGGCAGTAACTTCTGGCGGCAATGAAGACGGGACAAGGAGGGTGATCGCGCCATTAGCTCAATTCCGTCTCTGCACAGTGCCCTTCACCCACATGGCCCAGGCTAGGCAAAATCGACAGCAATTTGCCATAGTCCTCGGCGGATAAACGCTGCTCTAGGTCAGTGCCGTCTATGGTGAGGGTGCCCTCCTGGGCCAGGGCGGCGAGGGGATCAAACCCCAGCGCTCCGGTATTAATCTCGTCGTCAGGGGCGGCCTCGCCATCGCCAAATAAATGGTCAAAGTGGAAGGTCGCCTCCAGGTCGGCGGTCTCCCCATCAGCCAAGATGCCCTTGCGATCGTCCCCCACAAAATCACCACAAATAAATCGCAGCGGTTGATCCAGTTGGAGGGTAAAGGCAATGTCCTGACCGTCTTTGGTGGCGGTTCCCTGGAGCATCAGCCCATAGCCTGCCGCTGGTCCCTCGGGGGCCGGGACAATTTTCCAGCCGAGGGCGTTATAGCGGCCAGCAGGGGCTTCCTGGCTACCGACTAAAATCGGCTCAGCGGTCTCATCTCCAGCGGCTAGATCAACGGTAACGGGCTCTTCCCAGGCCAGGGACACCTCCGCAGTCGGGGCGTCCTCCACCGTAGGATCAAAGGCGGGATCGCTCTGGTAGGCGGTGACCTCATCCAGAGTGACATAGAGGTGGTCAAAGCTCATGGTCCAGCCATCCACCGTGACAAAGCCCTGGCGGACAAAATCCTCACCGTTAGCGCGAACTTCTAAGGTGCCGCTACCGTCACTGCCCGCTGCGGATGGGTCAGCTGCGGATGGGTCGACCTGGGAGGAATCGGGTGCGGCACCCCCACAGGCAGCAATCGCTGGAATCAAAGCGGATAGCAGCAGCACGCGGTGTAAAGCGTGAGAAAGCAATCTTGTGTGAGACATGGTGAAGAGTACTTGATGTGCTTTCCCCATTTGAGGCTGGTGAACTGAGAGACCCTTGATTCCCTAAGGTTCTCTTTAGGCTTCTGAGCCCGCCGCAACGCTTTTATAGTCAGCCTTCCCACCTTTGCAGCATTGACCTATGGGTTTATCTTGGCAAAGGATTGAGTTGGGTAAGGGGATATCGTGGGCGATCGCATTTTGTTTTGGCACCGACGGGATCTACGGCTCCACGACAATGTTGGTTTGGCGGCAGCGCGGGGGCGATCGCCCCGTGTCACTGGCGTCTTCTGCTTAGATCCAGCTCTCCTTGAGGGAAAAGGCGTCGCGCCCGCCCGCGTCACATACATGATGGGCTCCCTTGCCGAACTGCGAGGCCACTATGCTGAAATCGGGGGTGAACTGCTGATCCTCAAGGGCAATCCTGAAGCGCAGTTGCCGACCCTTGCTAAGGCTTTAAACGCTGTTTCTGTTTATTGGAATCGGGATGTTGAGCCCTACAGCCGCGATCGCGACACCCGCGTTGCCGCTGCCCTCAAGGCTCAGAATATTGAGATCAAAACCCAATTTTGGGATCAACTGCTCCATGCTCCCGGTGATGTGATGACGGGGGCCGGATCGCCTTACACCGTTTATGGTCCCTTTTGGCGCAACTGGCAAAAGCAACCCAAAGCTGCCCCTGCTGAAACCCCAACGCAGTTGGTGGGGTTATCCCCTGAGGAACAGGCTCAAGCCACTACCGCTAGCGTAATCCCCCTGCCGACTGCACCAGATTTAGGGTTTGTCTGGGATCAGCCCTTGCCGTTAGCACCCGGTGAGGAGGCCGCCTTAGAACGGCTAGAAGACTTTTGCAGCGACGACCGCCAGATTGGCGACTATGACGCCCAGCGCAACTTCCCGGAGCAGGTGGGCACCTCGGGATTGAGTGCCGCCCTGAAATTTGGGGTGATCGGTATTCGTACCGTCTGGTTGGCGACGGTGGTGGCGGGCGATCGCTCCCCCAGCGACGAAGTCCGTCAGGGCATCCAAACCTGGCGGCAAGAACTGGCCTGGCGGGAGTTTTATCAGCATGTACTCTACTTTTTCCCCGAGCTGGCCGATGGGCCTTACCGTGCCCATTGGAAAAATTTTCCTTGGGTAAATGACCCCAGCCAGTTTCAAGCCTGGTGCCAAGGGTGCACCGGCTACCCCCTAGTCGATGCGGCAATGCGTCAGCTCAACCAAACCGGCTGGATGCACAACCGCTGCCGTATGGTGGTGGCCAGCTTCTTGACCAAAGACCTGATCATCGACTGGCGCTGGGGGGAGCAATATTTTATGGAAACCCTGGTGGATGGGGATCTGGCTGCCAACAACGGGGGCTGGCAGTGGAGCGCCTCCAGCGGTATGGATCCCAAACCCCTGCGAATTTTCAACCCCACTAGTCAAGCCCAAAAATTTGACCCGGATGCTACGTATATTCGCCAGTGGCTCCCAGAGCTGCGCCATCTAGAAACTGCTGCCTTGGTAACGGGCCAGATTTCTGTAGAGGAGGGCGATCGCGCCGGTTATCCTCAACCCATCGTGGATCACAAAAAACAGCAGGCCCTGTTCAAAACAATGTATAAGGCGCAAAAGGGTTGATGGGTGGTGGAGTTACGGGGGATGGGGTCGCTACAGATGTGATCTCAATCAGATGTGGAAATCTATAGCGTCACCTTGAATTTATCCCTGGCGTCACCGCTCACCATTTCTAATGTCACCCTCAGCCCATTCTCATCATCACTGAGACGATTGCGGTTTTGACTGATGATAATGGCATCAGGGAAATTACCGAATCGCAGGAGCTGTCATGTACCCCGATCCCTTTACGCCCTATAGTTGCACCTTCTCCGGCCCAGTCCCGAGGGAGCTGTGGATGGATTATGACGAAGCGGACTCACCCGATCCTGAAGATGAAGATGATTCCCCTGATGCCGCTGAAGATAGGAGTAATTCATCCGCAGATCAGCACACCTCCCGCTTCGAACGTCTCGTCGACGGTGTTATGGGGGTTCTGGCCATCGATTTAAAGGCAATGGACCAGGAACCTAGGGGCCAGATGGTCACTTGTCGTCAATCGATGCACAATCTATAGCAGGCGACAGTCCGGTCATGGACCAGACTGCGACCCACTGTGCCCTTGCGCCCACCAGCAGAGCGATATTAGCTTTCCTAAGCAAAGTGGCCCCACTCAACCCGTTTACATTTACTGATGCCAGATTCCGCCCCGGTCAATGTTTCTAGCCATGGGGCCACCCAGGCTGCCCATCCAGCCATCATCTTTTTTGACGGAGAGTGTCTTCTCTGTAATGGCTTTGTTGACCTAATGTTGAAACTCGATCCGGCAGGGGTGTTTGCCATGGCTCCCCTACAAGGGCAAACCGCCCAACACCTGTTGCCTTCTCTGCCAGATCAAGCCGAAGACTGGTCGATGTACTACTTAGAGGCGGGTACCCTCTATGGTCAGTCCGATGCAGCCTTGGCGGTGATGGCCCGCCTCGGGGGACTTTGGTCGGTGTTGAGTTGGGGTCGCAGGATCCCCCGTCCCCTACGCAACCGCCTTTATCGGGTGATTGCCCGCAACCGTTACCGCTGGTTTGGTCGCCGCGCCACCTGCCGGATGCCTCACCCGCAGGAACAAGTGCGCTTTTTGCCTTAAGTGTTCAAGGGTTGACAGGGGCAAAGCAACACCATCAGAGATCGCGCCCCCACAACCACCGAATCCCCCACCAATGGCGTGATGTCACCTAAAAAGCCTGTAGTCAGCTTGGTATCTAAAGCCAGTTGCCAGGGGCGATCACCCAGGTGGGGCGGCACCAAAAAGGTTTCCACCTCGGCCTGGGCATTGAAAAAGATCAAGAAAGAATCATCCCGAATGGGGTTGCCCTGCTCATCGGGACTGGGGATGATCTCCCCATTCAAAAAGACCGCGATCGCCTTTGCATCCCCCGCCTGCCAATCGGCCTCGCTAATTTCAGTGCCCTCAGGGTCATACCAGCCAATATCCTGCACCTCCGACCCATGGATGGCTTGCCCCTGGAACCAATTTCGCCGCCGGAACACTGGATGGGCTTGGCGAAACGCTAAGAGTTGCTTCGTGAAGGTGAGCAGGGCCGCTTGCGGCCCGTCCAAAGACCAATCCACCCAGGCCAAGTCATTGTCCTGGCAGTAGGTATTATTGTTGCCCCGTTGAGTGCGCCCCAGTTCATCTCCCCCCAGCAGCATCGGCACCCCTTGGGAGAGCAGTAGGGTGGTGAGTAGATTGCGCTGCTGGCGTTGTCGCAATTGCAAGATCAGCGGATCATCACTCTCCCCCTCTACCCCACAATTCCAAGAGCGGTTGTAGCTTTCACCGTCTCGATTCCCCTCGCCATTGGCCTCGTTGTGTTTTTCGTTGTAGCTGACCAAATCCCTGAGGCTAAAGCCATCGTGGCAGGTAATGAAATTAATACTGGCATGGGGGCGCTTACCGTTGGACGCATATAAATCCGGACTGCCCGTCAAGCGAAAGGCAAACTCCCCGAGTCGGCAGTGATCATCGCGCCAAAATTCCCGCATCGTGTCGCGGTATTTACCGTTCCACTCGGTCCACAACAGCGGGAATTTGCCCACCTGGTAACCCCCTTCCCCGAGATCCCAAGGCTCTGCAATCAGCTTGGTGTTCGACAGGATCGGGTCTTGGTGAATGATGTTGAAAAACGCGGCCAGACTGTTGACCTCATACAGCTCTCTTGCGAGGGCCGAGGCCAGGTCAAAGCGGAAACCATCCACATGCATTTCCTGCACCCAATAGCGCAGGCTATCCATAATCAGCTTCAGCACCTGGGGGTGGCACACATTTAGGGAATTGCCACAGCCGGTAAAGTCCATGTAATAGCGAGGCTGTTCTTCTACCAATCGGTAGTAGGCTTCATTGTCGATGCCCCGAAAGGCCAGGGTCGGTCCCAGTTGATTTCCTTCGCCAGTGTGGTTGTAGACCACATCTAGAATCACCTCAATACCTGCTGCGTGCAGGGCCTTCACCATCGTTTTAAATTCTTGGACTTGCTCCCCATGAATGCCACTGGCACTGTAGCCGCTATGGGGGGCAAAGTAGCCCAGGGAATCGTAGCCCCAGTAATTGTGGAGACCCACACTGACGAGATGTCCCGGTGCCGCGTTGAAATGGTGAACGGGGAGCAGCTCGATCGCGCTCACCCCCAAATCAGTTAAATGTTGAATTGCCGCAGGGTGACCTAACCCGGCATAGGTGCCCCGTAGGTCTTCGGGGATATCGGGGTGCTGGCGGGTCAGCCCCTTAACGTGGGCCTCGTAAATGACGGTCTCGTGCCAAGGGGTGCAGGGGTGGGCATCGTCTCCCCAGTCAAAGTGGGCATCGACCACCACACATTTGGGCAATAAGGCGGCATCATCCCCCTCGTCAAAGTCGAGGTCGCGATCGGGGGCCGTGACCTCCCCAACCGGATAGGCAAAAATTGCGGCACCATGCTGAATATCACCCGCGATCGCCCGCGCGTAGGGGTCTAAGAGTAACTTGTTGGCATTAAACCGCTGGCCTTTTTCGGGATCATAGGCACCATGGACCCGAAAGCCGTAACGTTGCCCTGGAGAAACATGGGGTAAATAACCATGCCAGATATAATTGCTGACTTCGGTTAAAGACAGACGCGTTTCTGTGCCCCCCTCATCAAACAGACATAATTCGACCAGGGTGGCGTTTTCTGAAAACAGGGCAAAGTTAGTACCCTGACCATCCCAAGTTGCGCCTAAAGGGTGGGGATGACCGGGCCATAGGGTGAGGGACATAAATGACGAGGGGCAAACAGGGCGCAGACGGTACGCTCTAAATTTTAGCGGTTGCTCCCCTTAATTTAGGGAGCATCGCCTCGGAACCGACCCCCATCTTCCCCCTGAACGCCCCGCACAATCCGTGAGAGTTCGCTCTTCTCATCAACGGCAATTCGGGTGGGCGAGCCACCAATGATCCCCTCTAGATTGCGGAAAGACTCCTTAATATTCGGACCATCACCGGTGATAGTGTATTCACGAATGCCCTTGTCATGGCCAGAGCCCCGCATCTTGAAGACGTTGATCGCCCGAGACATCTCACCCCTGACCTCGACGTATTGCAGCATCAAAATCGTGTCGGTAATGGTGGAAATATGGGACTCGGTGATGGAGTGTAGCCCCAAAAATTGCTCAGTGGTGTTGGTGAAAAATCCAGTAATCTCTTCCTGCTTGGCGTAGCCGGTTACCCCAATCACAAACTGCCGGAAGGAGTTGTTGCTGACCCCGCGATCTAAAGCCGACAGCGAATCAATTGCAATCCGGGCCGGTTTGAACTGAGAGATTTCAGACTTAATGATTTGCAAGTGATCCTCTAGACCCGCCGATTCGGGGTAGGCGCAAAGAATCTTGAGCAGACCCTTCTCCTCTAGATCCTCAAAATCGATCCCCCAGGAGGTGGCGTTTCGCAGCAGTTGTGCCCGAGATTCTTCATAGGCAAACAACATGGCCCGTTCCCCATTGGAACAGGCATTTTCCAAAAACTTGCTGACCAGCAGGGTTTTACCTGTTCCCGTTGCCCCGGTCGCCAAAATGATCGAGTCACGGAAAAAGCCGCCCCCACACATTTCATCTAGGGTTGTGACCCCAGAAGACACCCGCACATTGGAAGAACGCTGGGTTAAGCGCATGGCCCCAAGCGGGAAAATGTTGATGCCTTCATCGGTCATCGTGAAGGGATATTCCCCCTTCATGTGGGTGGTCCCCCGCAGTTTTAAAATTTCGATGGTACGGCGACGGCGCTCCCCTTCTAGGGCATTGCGCAAAATCACCACATTGTCAGAGACAAACTCTTCAACCCCATAGCGCGCGACGGGGCCATACTCATCAATCCGTTCTGTCGTCATTAGGGTGGTTACTTTCATGAGCTTGAGGCGCGCTGCTAAGCGAAACAGCTCTCGCCGCACCACCGTAGCGGCATCGTACTGCTGAAATACCGCCGTCACCGAATCGATCGAGACCCGTTGGGCTTTGTACTTGCGAATCGCATATTGGATGCGTTCAATCAGGGCTGACAGGTCAAAGTTACCCACCACATCCTGCCCTTCAGGGTCAGGGGATGCATCTAGGATAAAAAGCTTGCCCTCATCAATGAACTTTTGCAAATCCCAGCCGAAGCTACAGGCATTTTTAATGATGTCATCGGGGGACTCTTCAAAGGTGACAAACACCCCCGCCTCATCAAAGTGAATGATCCCGTGATAGATAAATTGAACCCCTAAGAGGGTCTTACCCGTCCCAGAGGTGCCGCTCACTAGTGTGGTGCGGCCAATGGGTAACCCCCCATGGCTAATATCATCGAAGCCTTCGATCAGGGTTCGAATTTTATCCACACCGGTATAGGGCTTGGAGGTAGGAACGTCGCTGGAAACAGGTTGAGTCATGGATGGTAAATTTGTTAACCGATTTTTTAAAATTGGGTTGTTATGCAAACGGTCAAGCCTAGATAGACACCCATAAGTTAGGCACCTAAGCTGCCATGCCTAAACGTTTAATAGTGGACTACTTAGGAATCACCTGTAAAGCTCCCCTTCTTGAAGCTCCTCATATAAAAGATCAAGGCCAATCAGGACGCGCTCCCGGTCAGATAAATCTCCAATAATTTTCCGGACTGGTGGGGGCAAAATCTTGGCCAGGGTCGGTGTCGCCAGAATTTTGTCCTCCTCTGCAAGTTGGGGATTTTTAAGCACATCAATGACTTTCAGTGCATAAACCCCCTGGAATTCCTGCTCCAGGATTTGGTTGAGGGTTTGCAGGGCTCTGACTGAATTGGGGGTGTTACCCGCAACGTAGAGCTTCAGAATGTAAGTTTTCTTTAGAGGACTCATGGCAGGCAATCAATAATAAAAGGGATAGTAGTGGCAAATAAACCTGCACCGTATCGCAGTCTTAGTGCTGAGAAGACGGATGCCAAAGCCTAACCCTCACGGGGGATCGAACGCCGATACATTTCACATAAATGGGCCAACACATCAATCAAGGTCAACCGATAGTCCAACAGGACCTCTTCATTGCGTCCTTCTAGCTTGAGCTGTTTAGCAAAATCATCGATCAGCTCCATATGGACCTCTACCACCTTTGAGATCGAGACATCCGAGAAAAAAGCGACATTCACAAAGTCATCAATAATTTGATTTAAATTGCCTTGATCAGAAAAGTAATTTAAAAGAATGGCGCGGTAATCAGACCTAAGTTTGTCGAGAATTTCTATTCGTTCTGCGGTGGTTAGATTTTTGAGGAAATTCTGAGGGTTTCGCTTGTAATAGACCCCGACATACCCCAAGCGTTCTCGCAGTTTTTCAGTTAGGCGCTCCTGCTGCAAACTCAGCAAAAAATGTCGGGTATCTTCCGTGGTAGGTGCGGGGGGCTGATTATCGGGTTGCTGGTGAGGGAGCTTCAAGAATTGAGTGATGGCTTGGTGAATATAACTTTCGAGCTGATCGAGAAGACTATTGGGCAAACAGGCGATCGCACCATGATAGGTGGTGGCCAGATCACAGCCAGGGTCAATAGCCTCAGCCGTGGCCTCCCCTGCTGTCGCCATCTGGCCTGCTGGCACCGCTTTCCCCTCAGGGGACAAGATCACCGCTGGCAAGAAAATATGCCGCTCTAAAAGGTGAGTTAGTACCCCAGACAATTCATCATCGCTTTCCAAGAGGAGACAATCGATGCGATGACGGTTATCGCCGATCCATTGCAGAAAGTCTGGCTTAGAAACTTCCCAATGCAGGGTATAGCAACCATTACTCCCTAGCAATGTGCCTAGGCGATTGACCAAGGGCTGAGAGGCAATAAATCCACCGATCAAGAGTTGTGAAGGCAAAACGCTGCGCTCATCTTAAAGTGCGTGATTTTTTGTGCATGAATGCCCTGCTGCAATCATGGGGCCGCAGCCCTAGATGCTTGAGAACGTTCTAACGATTCTTAAATTAATATCTATTTTAATGGCTTTTGGAAACCTACACGCGTAGGGATAATCAAAACCCTCTCCACTGGTTAAGCTAAAGGGAGTGATCTATGCTCCATTTTGGTAGGGATTGCTGCGGGCAACTATTTTGATGGGCTGACTGTAATGCTTTGTCTTAGTGGCAGGATCACGATCAGCATTCTCCATCAGCACAGAGGTAAAGCCAAAGGGGCGACTTGGCAACTGCGCTCACGGCTGTCGTGATGGTCATACTGCCCCTATTGGATTTTGTCTTGTCGGTGCCGAGTACCTCGGATAGCGACGCCCCTGCCCTATGGCTGCAGGTTTGTCTGCAGGCTGAAGCCTCCCATATCGTTGTTCTCAATGACCAGCGACAGCCTTTAGGGATCGTGAAATTGTCACGCCTGGTGGCTGCGATAAACGGGGTCGGTGCTCACCTCGGTACGCCTCAGCGAGGCCCTGATACTGCACAGGTCTCAGAGCCTCGTCTCGGTAGCGCCATGACGGTCAAAGCGACCAACTTGGTTGAAGTGGCTCCGGTCATCATGGCGGATTTATCTTTGGGGGCGGCTGCCCAAGCGATCGCAGGGGCGACCGAACGACTCTGGATAGTGGTAGATAGCCAGCATTGTTACCTCGGGGTGTTGGATGCCGCCCGTCTGCTCAGTTTCCTCTGGGGGCAACAGGTGGCCCACCCCAGTGACAGTTCCGCAGTATCCTCCTTGCCAGCGACAAAGGCAGGGGTCAACCCCTATTCAACGGTTTTAATCACCCATTTAGGCCATGAGCTCAAGACGCCGTTAACATCTCTGCTGGGGCTTTCCAGCTTGCTTAGCACTCAGAAATTAGGACGCTTGACCCCCCGCCAAAGCCGCTACGTGGGGTTAATCCAACAACATGCTCGACGGCTCACGGCCCAAGTGAATGCGGTGCTGGACTTAGGGCGCATCAATAGTGGCACGTTGCCGGTGATGCCCCAAGTGGTCTCGCTGCCAGATTTGTGTCAAGCAGCCTACCGTCAAGCCCTGTTGCTCGTCGGTGAGACGGTCCCTGCGGATCACCCCTTGCCCCTGGCCTGGGAAAGGGCCTTGCCCCCCCTCACCGTGGTTGCAGATCCCCTGCGATTGGGGCAGATGTTGACCTACTTGATCTACCTGACCCTCAAGCAAGACCCTGACCCGGCCTGTTTTCCTATCGTGATGGAGACCTGGGAGCGGTGGGTTTTGTTTACCCCTCTGGGTATGCAAGCGTCGGAACGATGCCTCCATTACTCACCACAACAGGAGATCGCCGCCTCAACGGATTACACCGAAGTGGAGGGCTGGCTAGAGCTGCTGCTCACGCGCAAGTTAGCCCATCTTCACAGTGGTGAGCTGGTGATGATGAGCCAGCCGCAGGGGGACCCCAGTCCGGTGTTGTTCTTGCCGCTGCAGGCGGCATCAGCCCCAGCCCAACTTTTAGTGCTAGCCACGCTTGCACCCCCAGTTATCACTGGGGTCCAAGCTCAAGTGGCCCCCCTCAGCTACCGTTTGGCAATAACCCCGCCCGGCCCAGAAACCCTGGACGTGGTGGCACGGCTAGGGCCAGCAGCCGTATTGGTTGATTTGCAAGCTGCTGACCATCGAGACCTACTGCGGCTATTACGCACCGATGGACGGACCCACACTTGCCCGATTGTGGTCCTAGTGCCGCCCACTGGGACGGCACCCACCGATTTGAGACCCGTAGATCACGCCATTCCATGGCCATCGGATGAGTTACCCCCCCTATTGGCAACCCCGCCAGCGCCAGCTACGCCACCGCCCACTCGGATCACGGTTTTATATTTACGATCATCGGCACCTCAGATTGAAACCGATGTCATCGGATTTGACTTGCCGACCCTTCTCCATGACTGTGGCTGTCAAGTTTTGGAGGTGGATGATCTCGACCAAGCCAGTCTCATTACACGGGTATGGCAGCCTGATGTGATGGTGTTAGATCCTGCCGTGGTGGATCCAGATGCCTACCTACAGGGCCTCGCGGAGTTTCCAGATCTGACGGAGCTGGCGCTGATTACCCTCACCCCCGAAGCGACCCAATCCGCCCACACCTTTCCGAAGGTGACGGTTTACCCCTGCCTGGTGGGGGAATGTGACTGGCAGGTTTCGGCGGAGTCAAACCAGGTATTGATTTGGTTGCAGGAAGTCCTGCAGGTGGCGATCGCCCAGAACCCTCCGTTCTAGCTACGTCATATCAATGCGACGACACCTACAGCACAACGGGTCGATCAGGAGTGTTGCTCTTGGCTGGCCTCCACCGCAACCGCCCGCCGAGGCAAATCACAGGCTATCCCCAAGGGCTGGTTAAACAACACCATTGTGGTGGTGGCATTGGTTTGAAACCCAATGCGCTCATAAAAGGCCTGCTGGTTGGTGGTCATGAGATAAACCCGCTCAGCTCGATGCACATGGGGATGAGCCAGCACTGTTTCGACCAACCGCCGCCCTAACCCAGCGCCTTGGTAGTCAGGATGGATCACCACATCCCAAATCGTGGCGCGATAAACCCCATCTGAGGTGGCACGGGCAAAACCAATGAGATGGGTGCCATCCCAGGCGGTAACGACGGGATGGCTGTGGGCGATCGCGGTGGCCAAATCTTCGCTGGTGCGATCGCTGGCCCAAAAGGCCGCTAGCCGAAATAGTTGCAGCAGTTGTTGAAGTTCAGCGGGCTCTAACTTGTTGTTGTATTGAAACTGAATGTGGCTACAGTCCATGGCAAGTAACGGCAAACGCCTTAAGAATGACAAGGGGATACAGCAGGACAGATTGAGAAGCAGACGCGGGATGCAAAGACTTAAACCCACGCGCTCATCTGCCGTGGTGACGCTTTACACCCCGCATCCTCGTCGATGCCAACCCAAAAGCACTACGTTTCGTTGCCGCCCAGTGCCAAACGCCAATATCATCCTCCCAGGTCGCTGGGACGTCGCGGTGGCTGATAATACTGGGGATGACTGGCCCATTGATGGCTCAAAAAAGCGAGAGAAAATCCTCAGCATTTACCATAACACTAAATTTTTGAAGCCCCTTTCCCTTAAAGGCCAGGTGGTAGGATCAAAAAGCGTAAATTTAATCCTTGGCGAGATTGCTTGAGAAGCATGGATAGGTCCCTGGGCTTGCCCGTCAGCCTGTTCCCCAATGCACTTTCTAAGCAAACTCGGAGCCGGTTGGGTGAGGGAATTTCCCCTTGCACAAACTGCCCCGGTTCGATGTACTAAGTAAAGAACTGTAAATCTCCAGTCTCCGGACATATGCTAAAAGCCCTTCTTGGTGATCCCAACGCCCGTAAACTCAAGCGCTATAAGCCTGACGTGGTCGAAATCAACCTCTTAGAGGAAGAGATTCAACCCCTGTCAGATGAAGCGTTGGTCGCTAAGACCGCCGAGTTTCGGCAACGGCTTGAGAAAGGAGAATCCCTCGACAATCTTCTGCCCGAAGCCTTTGCCGTGGTGCGAGAGGCCTCGAAGCGGGTGCTCGGCATGCGCCACTTTGATGTGCAGTTGACCGGTGGCATGGTGCTGCACGACGGCCAGATTGCTGAGATGAAAACCGGCGAAGGCAAGACCCTGGTGGCAACGCTCCCGGCTTATCTCAATGCCCTCAGCGGCAAAGGGGTCCATGTCGTGACCGTAAACGACTACTTAGCCCGCCGAGATGCGGAATGGATGGGACAGGTCCATCGATTCTTAGGGCTAGAGGTGGGATTGATCCAGCAGGGGATGAGTCCGAAGGAACGGAAAAAGAATTACGGCTGCGACATTACCTACGGCACGAACAGCGAATTTGGCTTCGATTATTTGCGGGACAACATGGCCACGGCGATCGCCGATGTGGTGCAGCGTCCCTTCAACTTCTGCATCATCGATGAAGTTGATTCCATCTTGATTGACGAAGCTCGGACCCCCCTCATTATTTCTGGCCAGGTGGAGCGCCCCGGTGAGAAATATACCCGCGCCGCCGAGGTCGCTCGGGAACTCTATGGCGATGATGAACATTACGAGGTGGATGAGAAAGCCCGCAACGTATTGCTCACCGATGAAGGGTTTATCAAGGCTGAAGAGCTGCTGGGGGTGACGGATCTCTTTGACCCCAAAGATCCCTGGGCGCACTATATTTTCAACGCCATTAAAGCCAAAGAACTCTTTGTCAAAGACGTTAACTACATCGTCCGCAATGGGGAAGTGGTGATTGTCGATGAGTTTACCGGTCGGGTAATGCCCGGTCGGCGCTGGAGTGATGGTCTCCACCAGGCGATCGAAGCTAAGGAACATGCAGAAATTCAGCCTGAAACCCAAACCCTAGCCAGCATCACCTATCAAAACTTCTTTTTGCTCTACCCCAAGCTCTCAGGGATGACCGGTACCGCGAAAACCGAAGAACCGGAATTTGAAAAAATCTACGAGCTGGAAGTGACCGTTATTGACACGAACAAGCCCTCTCGGCGGCGAGATGTGGCGGACGTGGTCTACAAAACCGAGGCGGCTAAATGGCAGGCTGTCGCGGCAGAATGTGCCGACATGCACGAATCTGAACGTCCGGTCCTGGTGGGCACCACCAGCGTCGAGAAATCAGAGGTGCTGTCAAAACTGCTGGCTGAGCGAGGGATTCCCCATAACCTCCTGAACGCTAAGCCTGAGAATGTGGAACGGGAGGCAGAAATTGTCGCCCAGGCCGGTCGTAGCGGCGCGGTGACCATCGCCACCAACATGGCGGGTCGTGGTACCGACATTATTTTGGGGGGGAATGCCGACTACATGGCTCGCCTCAAGATTCGGGAATATTTAATGCCCCGCATCGTTAAGCCCGAGGAAGATGAAGCCTTAGCGATGGCGACCGTGCCGGGAACCAAGGGCCGGAAACGCCCCCAAGGGTTTGGCTCGGGTCAAAAGGTTAAGACCTGGAAAGCATCCCCGGATATTTTCCCGACGGACCTCTCTTCAGAAACAGAGGCGGCACTGAAGGCAGTGGTGGACTTTGCGGTGGAAACCTATGGAGAGCGCAGTCTACCGGAACTAGAGGCGGAAGATAAGGTGGCGATCGCCGCTGAGAAAGCCCCCACCACCGACCCCTTTATCGCTCAATTGCGAGAGGTGTATCGCCTGGTCCATGACGAATATGAGACCTTAACCAGTGCCGAACACGACAAGGTCATCAACAACGGTGGCTTACATGTGATCGGTACCGAGCGCCACGAGTCTCGACGGGTTGATAACCAACTCCGGGGTCGGGCGGGTCGCCAGGGCGATCCGGGTTCTACGCGGTTTTTCTTGAGTTTGGAAGATAACCTGCTGCGGATTTTTGGGGGCGATCGCGTCGCCGGCCTCATGAACATGTTCCGGGTCGAGGAAGACATGCCCATCGAATCAGGGATGTTGACCCGCTCCCTAGAAGGGGCGCAAAAAAAGGTCGAGACCTATTACTACGACATTCGCAAACAGGTGTTTGAGTACGACGAGGTGATGAACAACCAGCGGCGTGCCATTTACGCTGAGCGGCTGCGGGTCCTAGAAGGGCAAGAGCTCAAAGAGCTGGTGATCACCTATGCCGAGCGCACCATGGACGACATCGTCGAGGCGTATATCAACCCAGAGCTACCGTCAGAAGAGTGGAAGCTGCCGGAAATGGTGGAAAAAATCCAAGAGTTTGTTTATCTCCTCTCTGATGTTGAGCCCGAACACTTAGAAAGCCTCTCCGTGGGGGAAATCAAAACCTTCCTGCGGGAACAGGTGCGCATTGCCTACGACATGAAAGAAGGCCAGGTCGATCAAATGAAACCAGGGCTGATGCGTGAGGCGGAGCGATTCTTCATTTTGCAGCAGATTGACACCCTCTGGCGGGAGCACCTTCAACAAATGGACTCCCTGCGGGAAACGGTGGGCCTACGGGGCTATGGCCAAAAAGATCCCCTCATTGAGTACAAGAGTGAAGGCTATGAGGTGTTTTTAGACATGATGACCGGCATCCGCCGGAACGTGGTCTATACCCTCTTCCAATTTCAACCCCAGGCTCAGCCCCAGGTAAAGACATCCCAAGAAGTGGGCTAATGGGATGGGCTTCAACTGATCTTGACTTAGGATCAGGTGAAGCCCATTGTTCCTGAAAATATTCATGTTGATTCTGCAAGCTGAGCAGGTGGCCTATTGCCTGGTGAGCAGCCGTGTTGATCAGGCTAGAGTTCAACGGCCTGGTTTAGATTATCTGGGCAAGCTTTACGTCAAAGACAAAACCTACCGCCAGGAAGAGAAGCAAACCGCCATTCACCAGGCGCGGCAGAAGCTCTTAGAAAAGCAGGATCTAGCGCTGCTGATGCTGGAAGACGGAGGGACCATTACCCTGTGGCACCACCCCAAGCGGGCCGAAAAGGTCAGTTCTGTCTTTGCCGTTGATCTCAAGCAGTTGGCAACTGCGATGGGGGAAGTCGGTGGCGTGGAAATCAAAAATCGGCAGTTCCGGCTAAAGAACTATCCCCACTGTTTTGTGGGGAGTGAAGCGGTGGATTGGCTCGTCGCTTACCTGAGGGTTTCTCGGGAAGAGGCCCTGCGAGTCGGTCAACGCTTGATGAGTGAAAACTGGATTCAGCACGTGGTCAAGGAATCCGTTTTAAAGGACGATTTTTTCTTTTATCGCTTTCGACAAGATGAGCGCCCTAAGTTAAGGGGTTAGGCAATGGGGTAGTGAGGTGACCGGGAAAGTTTATATCGTTGGGGCGGGGCCAGGTGCCGTAGATTACCTGACCGTGCGGGCTTACACACTGCTGCAAACCGCCGATGTGCTGGTTCACGACGCGCTGGTGAGCGCTGAACTGCTGGACCTGTTGCCGCCGAGCTGCGATCGCATTGATGTGGGCAAGCGGGGTGGACAGCCCAGCCCAGCCCAAGCTGACATCGATCAGCGCCTCGTAAACCTGTGTTTACAGGGCAAACAGGTGGTGCGGCTCAAGGGTGGTGACCCGTTCATTTTTGGGCGATCGACCTCAGAAATCCAGGCGCTCAAGGCCGCAAATTGCGCCGTGGAAGTGGTGCCGGGGCTCTCCTCGGCCCTAATTGCCCCCCTCTTGGCGGGCATCCCCCTCACCGATCCGGTGCTGAGCAGTCAGTTTGTGGTGCTGACGGCCCATAATTTGGATCTGCACAATTGGGATGCCCTGGCCCGTATGGCTACGCTAGTGGTGTTAATGGGGGGGAGATCGCTGGGTGAGATTGCCCAACGACTGGTGTCTTGGGGCAAGCGGGGCGAAACCCCCGTGGCGGTGATCCGCTGGGCCGGACAACCCCAACAACAGATTTGGTCTGGGAATCTACTCACCATTGCCCAACAAACCAAAGGTGAGTCCCTCTCCCCCTGCATCATTGTGATTGGCGAAGTGGTGGGGTTACGGGCCTATTTGCAAAAAGATTAGATTGTGACAACCCTAAGTCACCGGAATGCCCCGTACCGGAATGCCAATGGTCACCTCGGTGCCTTGGCCGGGCTGAGAGGTGATATCGAGGGTGCCACTGTGGCCTTCGGTAATGATTTGGTAGCTAATCGCCATGCCAATGCCGGTGCCTTTGCCCACTGGTTTGGTTGTAAAGAAGGGATCAAACAGCCGTTTGAGCGTCTGTTTAGACATCCCCTTACCGTTGTCGGAGATGCTAATGCCCACCCAGTCTCCAGCCATGGGGCGAGTGCGGATGCTAATCTGGCCGGGGTGAGTGGCCCAGTCTGGATAGGCTTGGTGGGCTCTGGCCTCCTCGATCGCATCAATGGCGTTGGCCACAACATTCATAAAGACTTGGTTGAGTTGGCCGGGGTAGCACTCAACCAACGGGAGTGGGTCGTACTGTTTCACCACCTGAATTGCCGGACGTTCGGGCCGCTCTTTTAAGCGGTGCTGCAAAATCATCAGGGTGTTGTCGATGCCCTCATGGAGATCAACGGCTTTGGCTTCAGCTTCATCTAAGCGGGAAAAGTTGCGCAGGGACAGCACAATTTGACGGATGCGATCGGTGCCCATCTCCATCGATGCCAACATCTTGGGGATGTCGGATTGCAAAAACTCGATATCAGCATCTTCGATAGCGTCTTGAATCTCGGCCACTGGCTCGGGGTAGTGGGTGTGGTAGAGCTGCACTATTGCTAAAAGCTGCTGGGCATAGTCTCGGAAGTGGGTGAGATTGCCATGGATAAAGTTAGCGGGATTATTGATTTCATGGGCGACCCCGGCCACTAACTGCCCTAGGGAAGCCATTTTTTCGCTCTGGAACAGTTGAGCTTGGGTTTGCCCTTGTTCACGCATCAGGGTTTGTACCCGATCAATTAGGGCATTAAAGGCATCAGCCAGCTCCCCCACTTCGTCGTTGCTGGTGACTGAAACCCGCAGATCAAAGTCTGATTCTTGCTGGACCTGGCGAGCCATGTCGGTGACTTGCCCCAGGGGACGCAATAGGGAGCGGGCAATCAGGAGGGAAATTCCTAAGGCTAACAGCGTTGATATGAGCACGCTGACGGTGACGATGAGCCCCTGATATCGCCGGGCTTGGTTTTCTAGGGCGCGGGCGATCGCCTCTTCCTCGACAACGGTCTGACTCAGCACCTGCAAATCTTCCACAACCCTTAGCAGGGGGACAACATTGTCATCGCGCAAAATCCCTTCCGTTAAGGTTCGGGCCGAGATCGGCGTGAGCAGCTTTGGGTCTAAGGCTTGGATGCTATTGGTTGCTTCGACCCGTCGGTGATAGGTCTGAATGCGTTCATCGTGGTCAGTGACCAACGCTGCCAACAGCGCCGTTTCCTCATCGGTTTCTTCGACCTCGGAATCCCCCTCATAGGAAGCTTTGAGGGTATCCCAAGCGCCTAAGGTGTCGCCAAAGTCGGTGACGAAGCGATCGTACTCTTGGCGAAATGCATAAGGTTCGTTGATTAATCGCAGGAGTCGTTGGCGGGAGACTTCTAGCTGCACCAAGCCCGACTGCACACCGCGAATGTTTTCTAATTCTTCTAGGGTGTCTTGTCGCTGAACTTGAGCTTGGTGATAGTAGCGACCCCCCAATAGGGTCCCCATTTCAATGCCCACGACAGCAATGCCGATCGCGGCCATGTACCCCACGCCAATCTTGGTGCGCAAAGAAAGGCCACTGCGTTGACGCAACCATT
>CAYGVA010000047.1:0-23146 GCA_964353225.1 uncultured Leptolyngbya sp. | reverse complement strand
CTTCGACTCCGCTCAGTCAGCGTAATGTGTGGGACGGTTACTGTTTGTCAAGGTGGTGTTTTGCTGTTGAAGGGCAGAACATTTATGCCTGAGCGGGTAACTGATCCGTTGGGCCGCGTCTAGTTTTTGAGTTTGTTCCGACAGGTCATTTTGCAGCTTAGGGGCTTCCAGTTGATCAATAATTTTTTGACGAACCTGCCGCTTTCAATAAATCGAATTTTTGATGGCTTGGGTTTGCGTTTCGAACACAGCGCAAATCGCATCATCACTGGAATTGCTTCTCGGTTAATACGGGTAACCGTCCCCTGAGCGGAGTCGAAGGGGACTTTTTCGATAAATCTGGCTTCGACTCCGCTCAGCCAGTGTGATGTGTGGGACGGTTACTAATACGGAGGGGGATTCCTCCGGGGAAACTGATGCATTCATGATGCCACGTACCAGTACTGTCGAGGCTGATCGCTGCCCATGAGAACACGCTGCCCCCTCCCTCAAACCTGGATAAATGCTGCTGCCTTTGTCATGATCTCCCTGTGGTCATGGTTGTGGATTTGCGTAGCGATGTGGCCCTATCACGCCGGTTTGTGGGGCTACGGCTGGGGGCTCTTGGCCGGTTTTATCGCCCTGGTAGTTGCCACTAAGGTTGCCGCTGCGCCTTTAAAAGGTCGCGAGGCCATTTTTGGCATCGTTTTTGCCAATATCATCCAGATCTTTGTGCTGACCGCGCTGATGATCCACTGTGTGCCCCACTTTCGAGTTGGGCTGTCCCTACCCGATACGGCCCAAATGGTTTCTGTGGAAGCCTTAGGGAAAAAGCGGCCTGCATTGCCGAGCTATGTCACCATCCCAGGGCAGCTGCGATCGCAGCTCACCATCCAAGACGTTTATCAACCCAGTGCTACCAAGCAAAACCCCAACCCTCGCCCCATTGAGATCGCCTATACCCCTTTGGTCAGCAACGGTTGGACCCCAGCAGAACCAGTTGTGGTGCTTGTGGAGGGGGCTAAAACCCAGTCTCAAAAACGGAGTTGGACGGGCATCCTCTATCCGTTTATGCCCAAAGCCCATGAACCCGGCCCGTTGATTAATCCAATGCTCCATATCCAAGGGGACGGTATGGGGTATAGCGCGACTTGGCTACAGCGCCATGCTGATTTCTCGTTTGAGCCTGAATATTCGTATCTACTGATGACCGACGAGAGTCCGACTCAGATGCGTCAGCGACTTTATGTTGCTTTGGTGCTCTTCGGCATCTATTTATTAGGTATGACTTGGGTCTATGTCAGACCGAAAAAACAATCCTGATGGCGTACATTTTGAAACCTCCGGCTCCCTTAGATAACCTTGCTGGCCCCAGTGTCTTTCTGGCTGGGTCCATTGAAATGGGTCGCGCCGAAGATTGGCAGGCGGCGGTCTCGCGATCGCTGCAATCTGACCACCTGACCCTCCTGAATCCCCGCCGGGACGACTGGGACCCCACCTGGGAGCAGCGGATGAATAATCCCCCCTTTCGAGCACAGGTGGAATGGGAGTTAGCAGCCCAGGAGCTTGCCACCCTGATCGCCATGTACTTTGCACCCTCGACTCAATCACCGATTTCTTTACTGGAACTAGGCTTGTTTGCCCGTAGCCATAAGCTGGTGGTGTGTTGCCCCGAAGGATTTTGGCGTAAGGGGAATGTGGATATTGTCTGCGATCGCTACGGTGTCCCCATGGTGGATGACCTAGACGACCTGGTGGCTAAAATTCGCCAGCAACTAACCGGCTCAACCCAAAGAGATTAATCAAATGAATCGCTGGCCCATGCATCGTCGTCGAGTCCTGCAATGGACCTTGTTAAGTTCAGGCTCCCTGCTAGGCGCTTGCTTTGCCCATAGCCCCGTTCAAAGCCTAGAGGGGGATGGGCTAGAGACAACTCTAAGGGAGCATCGCGTCATTGTGATTGGGGCTGGCATCGCTGGCTTAGCCGCCGCCCATAGTCTCCAAAACCAAGGGGCAGAGGTGATCGTATTGGAAGCAAAACCCCATATTGGCGGGCGACTGCTGACGGACTATTCTCTCGGAGCGCCCTTTGAGATTGGCGCAGGGTGGATTCATGGCCCTGAAGACAACCCCATTTCAGACCTAGCCGACCAGATCAACGCCGAAACCGTAGTCACCGACGACGACAGCTTGCAGGTATACGACCGCAATGGTGTGCGGGTGAGCGATGAGGCATTGCTAGGGTTGGATCAACGGTTTAAGCAATTACTCGAAGCCATTGACGACCAGGTGGATGAGGATGATTTTCTGTCCCTACGGCAGGCCATTTTGCGCGTCGATCGCGATGCCCTCAACGATCCGTTACTCCAATGGGCACTGACTGCCTTCACGGAATTTAGTACGGGGGGTCCCATCGAGGATCTGTCAGCGGCCTATTTCGATGAAGATGACGCCTTTGAGGGGGCGGATGTCGTACTCACCCATGGCTATGATCGCATCCTGGCCCCCCTGGCAGCCGGGTTAGACATTCGCCTCAATACCAGCGTCACTGAAATTGAGTACGAAGCGAATGGGGTAACGGTATCGACCGAAACGGAGGCTCTGGAAGGGGACGCAGTGATCTGCACAGTGCCCCTAGGGGTATTGAAAGCCGACAAAATCGAGTTCTATCCTGAATTGCCCGACCAGCACCAACGGGCGATTCGCCAAATCCCCATGGGCAATGTCACCAAGGTGGCGCTGCAGTTCGCAGAATCATTTTGGCCCCTAGAGGTGCAATATTTTGGCCTCCAGTCAGATACCAAGGGGAAATGGCCCTACTTTATGAACTACCGTACCTTCAGCGATCGCAATATCCTCGTCGCCCTTGCCTTTGGGACCTATGCCAGCCAGGTAGAAGCGCGCAGTGATGCCGCAATTCAAGGGGAGATCATGGATAGCCTCAAGCGGATGTTTGGCGAAACGATTCCTGATCCCGAGCAAATCATCGTCACCCGCTGGTCCCAGGATCCTGAAACGTTAGGGGCTTATTCCTTTACGGGCAAAGATGTGCGCCCCCAAGACTTTGAGCAGTTGGCTGAGCCCGTAGGCGATCGCCTCTTCTTTGCCGGGGAACACACCACCTTTGATTACCATGGCACCATCCATGGAGCCTATCTCTCGGGCATAGCAGCGGCAGAAGCGTTGATCGACCTGAAGAGTTGACATGCGGATTCGCGCAGCCCAAGGGCAAACGGGTCATCTGAAATGCGTTTGGGTTGCTGCGGCAGCCCGCCATCAGGGAATGGGAACGCAACTGCAATTTGCAAGACGGGAAAACAGCCCCAAACCCCAGCAGCATATCCATCACGTCAGCCCAACTGCCACCCTCTGCGATCGTCCGGCAAAGATACGCCCCCGGCATCTTGGGGGTCATTCGCATTAAGCCACAGCTATTGCAAAGAGCCGATCACTCCGCTATCATTCTCAATAAGTAACGCTTGTTGATTATTGGCCCCCTGCTTATGGCTACCTACACCCCCACGGCAATGAAGGCTGAATTAAATGAGCGGGGATGGCGCATGACCCCCCAGCGGGAAATCATTCTAGAGACCTTTCAGAATCTGCCCAAGGGAGATCACCTCAGTGCAGAGGATCTCTGTGAGTTGATGAAGGAAAAGGGAGAACCCATTAGCCTATCGACGATTTACCGGAACGTGAAGCTGATGGCCCGCCTGGGCATTGTCAGGGAACTAGAATTGGCTGAAGGTCAAAAACGCTACGAAATCAATCAACCCGCCCCCCATCATCACCACCACTTGATCTGCGTCCGCTGCAATAAAACCATCGAGTTCCGTAATGATTCGGTGCTAAAAGTCGGGGCCAAAACCGCCCAGAAATCAGGCTATCAGCTCCTAGATTGTCAGTTAATGATCCATGCTGTGTGCCCAACCTGCCAGCGATCGATCACCCCTTTATAACGCCACACCGGTAGAGCCACCGTGGCGGCGATCGGCCTGCCCCACGGTGGCGTGCTTTTTCAGTTATGCCCTGGTTGCCGCCGCTTGGGAATGGTGCCGGAGCTTATCAATCCAGTCACCGATATGATCTGCCCCCACTCGGTAACTAATAGGATGGGCAATCAGACGGGCCGTGCTCTGGTAAAGAACCTCTAGCTCTACTAAGTTGTTTTCTTGAAGCGTGCGCCCCGTAGACACCAAATCAACAATGGCTTCTGACATGCCGGTAATGGGACCGAGTTCCACGGACCCGTATAGGGGCACGAGTTCCACTGGCAAATCTAACCCCTGAAAATAATCCCGAGCACAATTCACAAACTTAGAGGCGACCCGACTGTGGGCTGGGAAATCTAAGGCGGACCGATAGGGGCTGTCGGCTTTCACTGCAACTGACATGCGGCAATGACCAAAGCCAAGATCCGCAAGTTGAGCCACATCCGGCTGCTTTTCTTGAAGAACGTCGTAACCGACAATCCCCAGTTGGGCCTGACCATATTCCACATACACCGGTACATCCTGGGCTCGGACAAGCAGCGCTTGGGCTCGACCGGTGGCCTCAGGGATTTGGAGTTGACGGTTAGTGGATTCGAGAAACCCACTAAAGTCCAAGCCAATCTCTTGAAAAAGGCGAATACTATCCTTAAGCAACGCCCCTTTGGGCAGAGCGATGGTCAACATAACGGCGGTGGTGGCCCCTCAAAAACCCTCCCGATCCTACCAGCAAGACCCCTATCTACAGTGGAAAAGGCTTGGGGATCGCTCAATGGTCCTTCCCGTAGTAAAATGCAAAGGTTTGTTAAGGTTTTTCATCTGGCAAGAATACAACAGAGGGTTCCGGCGTTGATCCGGTTGTCTCTAACAGTGCCTTCGTCACCTGCAAAGTGTGCCGACTAGGGGCCTAGGGCAGTGGAAGGGGCGCTTTGCGTGCGCCGAAAGCTGCTCTCCATTCTCTGTATGGAGTTAACACCCATCCATGACTGTAACGACTGATCGCTTGACTGAAGGGGAATTAACCCCCATCCGCAACATCTCTATGAAGGAGATTCTCAAAACGTTACCCGCCGACTATTTTCAAAAAGACCGGCGCAAAGCTTGGGGGCAAGCCCTGCTGAGCCTTGCCGCTGCAGCCTTGGGGTATGTCGCCATTGCTGCCTCACCCTGGTTTTTGTTGCCCGTTGCCTGGATCTTTACCGGTACGGCTTTGACAGGGTGGTTTGTCATCGGCCATGACTGCGGCCACCGTTCGTTCGCAAAGCGTCGCTGGGTAAATGATTGGGTGGGGCACTTTTTCTTCTTGCCCTTGATTTATCCGTTCCACAGCTGGCGACTCTTGCATGACCACCATCACCTCCACACCAACGAACAAGGTGAGGACAATGCCTGGTTCCCCTGGGAAGCCTCCTACTATCTCCATATGCCTGCATTTGTGCAATGGGGATATCGGATTATGCGGGGGTCAATGTGGTGGATAGCCTCGATCGTACATTGGTCCATGCTGCACTTTAACCCTGCGAATGTGGCCCCCCGCGATCGCAACAAGGTCAAGGTCTCTGTCGCTGCAGTGATTGCATTTGCCGCCATTTGTTTCCCTGCCCTCATTCTCACTACCGGGGTCTGGGGCTTTGTGAAATTCTGGTTAATGCCCTGGTTGGTGTATCACTTCTGGATGAGCACCTTTACACTGGTGCACCATACCCTCCCCGAAATCCCTTTCCGGCCTACAGAAACCTGGCATGCGGCTGAGGCTCAACTGTCTGGGACAGTTCATTGTGACTATCCTCGCTGGGTCGAAATCCTGTGCCACGACATTAATGTCCACATCCCCCATCATTTATCGACGGGGATTCCCTCCTATAACCTCAGGCCGGCCCACCGCCATATCAAAAGTCAGTGGGGTCCTTATTTACGGCAAGAGGTCTTCTCTTGGGCATTAATGAAGCGGATCATCCGTAATTGTCATATCTTTCATCCGGAACGTGCGTATCAGCGCTTTCAGGATCTAGAACATGCCCCCTTTGAAGGGCAATGACATGCTTGGCGAAGCATACACCCTCTCCCTGTTCTTGTATGCCCTTGGGCTATGAGACCAATCCCAATCTGGGGGCTACCGCTTCTACACCGCTCTGCATCAAGCGACATTGACTGATCCTCCGCTGTCGCCGCTCCCTTTTTGAGGGCATTCATATCCTTTGATAACCAGCATTCAAGTCGCTGGCCCTCTGGGAGAGAGACTTTCTCTGGCTCCCCTTCTCCCAAACCTGGGAGAAGGGGATGAGGGCTTGGCTAGCGAAGTAGGCGAACGCCTTCTTGAGGGGGCAATTACTGATGCATCCCTAGGCATCAGCAATTGTTTCGTCTACGCTGGGCCGATCGCCGCGATCGCCGCTTCTAGGGCAAGGGCCACATGGGTCCAGTGGGTGCCCCCTTGGCAATAGACGATGTAGGGGTCCCGCAGGGGACCATCGGCAGAGAGTTCTGAGGTACTGCCGTCAATGAACGTTCCCCCCGCCATCACCAGTTCACTGTCGTAACCTGGCATTCCCGCCGGAATGGGTTCCACATAGGCTTCCACCGGTGAATGGCGCTGAATAGCTTTGCAAAAGGCCACCAGCTTTTCTGGGGTGCCAACCTGGATAGCTTGAATCACATCCCGCTGGGGAGCCTCAGGGGGAGGATTGACGGGGTACCCCAGGTCACTCAGGGTTTGGGCGATGAGATAGTTCCCTTTGAGGGCTTCTCCCACCATCTGTGGCCCCAAAAATAATCCCTGAAACAGGAGACGATTATTTTGTAAGCTCGACCCCCCACTGCGGCCAATGCCTGGAGCCGTTAATCGGCAGGCGGCAGCTTCTACCAGATCCGCACGACCCGCAACATAGCCACCGGTAGGGGCAATGGTGCCCCCAGGGTTTTTGATCAAAGACCCAGCGATCAGATCAGCCCCGACCATGGGCGGTTCTCGGGCCTCGACAAACTCGCCGTAGCAGTTGTCAACAAAGCAAACCGTTTCTGGATTTTGGGCTTTGACGCGAGCAATGATTTTCCCAATGGTTTCAATCGTGAGACTCGATCGCCAACTGTAGCCACAGGAGCGCTGTATCAACACCATCCGGGTGGTATGCGCCACTGCTGTGTCCAAGGCTAACCAGTCGATCTCGCCCGTTGATGTGAGTGAAAGCTCTCGGTAAGTGACCCCAAAATCCGACAAGGAGCCTTGTCCTTGCCCCCGGATGCCGATGACTTCTTCTAAAGTGTCATAAGGGGAACCGGCGATCGCCAGCAATTCATCACCCGGTCGCAAGACCCCAAACAAAGCACAGGTAATCGCATGGGTGCCAGACACAAACTGAATTCGTACAGCTGCCGCCTCGGCCCCCATAATTGCGGCAAATACCTGATCAAGGGTGTCACGCCCCAAATCACTATGCCCATATCCGGAGACCCCCGAGAAATGATGACTGCCCACCCGAGCTTGCCGAAAGGCATCCAGAACCCGTGATAGGTTCACCTTGACCTGAGCGTCAATTCCATAAAAAATCTGAAAGAGCGCTTTTTCCGAAAGTTGTAGCGCTGTTGAGCATTCCATGTTGTTCTTGTTTACATGACCCCACTTAGGATCGCGGCCTCCATTCGCCCTTTGATTTACGTCTACCTGTCCATAACGATATAGAGAAGTTTCGCATGACTGTTGCAAAAATATCTCCCAAGCTAGAGATCAATTGGCCTACATCCATATTCATGTTGTTTATCCATGTATTGGTGCTGTTGGCCTTTGTCCCCGGCAATACCACCTGGGCTGCCATTGGCGTCGCCCTAGTTCTGCATTGGTTCACCGGCTGCTTAGGGATTACCCTGGGCTGGCATCGCCTCATTGCCCACCGGAGCTTTGAGGTCCCCAAATGGCTAGAGTATTTTTTCGTCTTCTGCGGCAGCTTGTCCTGCCAGCATGGGCCGATTGAATGGATCGGGCTTCACCGTCACCATCACCGTTTCTCAGACCAAGTTGCCGATCACCACAACTCGAATAAAGGCTTTTGGTGGAGTCATATGGGCTGGATTTTTCACAAAGTCCCCACCCAGGCAGAGACACCCCGGTTTACCCGCGATATTGGCAACGACCCCGTATACCTCTTCTTCAACAAGTACTTTCTAGCCCTGCAATTTCCCCTGGCCGCAGCACTATATCTCTGGGGGGGTTGGCCCTTTGTGGTTTGGGGCGTGTTTGTTCGGCTGGTGGTGGTTTATCACTGCACCTGGTTTGTGAATAGTGCCACCCATAAGTTTGGCTACCGGACCTACGAGACCGATGATGTTTCCACCAACTGCTGGTGGGTAGCCTTGTTAACCTACGGCGAAGGCTGGCACAACAATCACCATGCTTATCAGCATTCCGCCCGACACGGCCTCAAGTGGTGGGAAATTGATATCACTTGGTTACACATTCGCTTGCTGCAAGCCCTTGGCTTGGCTCGAAAGGTCAAAATCGCTAACGAATAGTGAATGAACAGTGGGATGGATCAGCTTAGACGTAGAAACTAAGGGGTTCTCGTAATATCTAAAATGCCTCCGACTAAGGTCGGGGGCATTTTAGTATTAGCGCCGGACGACGGTTTTGGCGGCTAAGAGGCTGTGGAGGCCGACCCGCCCCCCATAAAGTCCTCGTTGGGCTGACATACCCAGGGCTACCTCGCTGGCCTGGGCAGGGCTACGACTGAAACGAGGGGGCGCATTTACGTAAATCGTGGCACTCTGGACCCGATGCGTAAAGTACTGGCTCTCCCCATAGGATTCGGTGATGAGGCAGTCGGCATGGCCACTGCTGTGTTGATTAATGGTGGTGACCGCTGTTTTTAAATCTGGCACTTGGCGAAAACGAATCATTTTCGGTATTTTGCCAGGGCACCAGTCCTGCTCATTAAGGTGTTCCAAGTAGCCTTCAGCATCAATGCTGCCATCTTGATGGCATGTAAAGTGAGCCTCTCGCAATGTCCGGAGTAGCTCTAGCAGGGTAGGTGTTGAGATCTGGGCGTCAACTAAGACCGTTTCAATGGCATTGACTGGGTCAGGCACCCCTTGATGGCTGGCGATAATGACTTGGGCAGCGGTATGTTCATCCCCCGATGCGGCCCAATAGAGATGACAGTTGCCGATCGCGGTCGGAAGAACGGGGGCTAACGCTTCCCGTTGGGCTTGCTGCACCAGGCTAGCGCGGCCATAGGGAATGATCAGATCGATTTCGGTACTCTGCATCAACCAGCGACGCGTGGGTTCCCCTTCACTCACTGAGATCACTTGAATAATGGCCTCAGGTAAGGGGGAGCCCGCGATGACCTCGTGCAAGACTTGGGCGATCGCTTGATTCGTCTGACTGGCTTCGTTACCGCCCTTCAAAATTAGACCGTTCCCTGTGAGCAAACATAAACCGACGGCAAAAATCGCCAGTTCCGGTAGCGCTTCGTACACCAAAGCCACCACCCCCAGCGGTTCCCACTGGTGCCCTGGCTGCCCTTGAAAAATAGGATGCGACCCTGAGTACTGAATGGCCCCAACATGGGCAAGACGCCGGAGGCTATGGGTGGCAGTACATAACCGCTCTGGATTTAACTTAAGCCAGTCGATCACCCGCTCTGGCACAGCCATATCTAAGCAGGCCTCAAGATCGAGGGTATTGGCCTCTAAAATGTCATCCTGGGCGTGGTCTAGGGCATCAGCCAGGTGATGCAAGGTTTTTTCCCAACCCGTCAACTGCCCCAGGGATTGGGCAGCTAAACGGCTTTGAGTGATTGCCCGGTCAAGTTCGGCCAAAGACTGTACGGACAACATCACATCAGCACATTCCATAACGTAGGGATCCCTGACTGAGTGATTCAGGGCGTCGAGGCATCAAGCTTGGTTCGTTTATCTTTAGTGGCGAGAGGCCAGCCAAGCCCCCAATAGAGCACTTGATATCAAAACCATAACAGCCAATAACCGTAACAAGAGACGGGCACCCCCTGGAGAATAATTCCATGCTAAAAGCATTAGTAGAAGGCTAAAGGCTAATAAGGTGACGCCCAGAACAACGTACCGCCGATTGAACAACTTTCGATCCAGACACCATTGTTGCCCTGTCCAGAACCACGTCGGTGACTCAGGGGCATGGCTAGCCAGTTGGGCCAAACGCAATCCCGCCTGCTCTGCCACAAAAATTTGCTGGCAGTAATCACAGCCAAAGGCCTCTGTTAATGCGATCGGTGATAGCCGACCCTGGCGACCACAAGGGCAGGGGTAGGTCATCTGTAGATCAATGGTTTGTGCCTTTTGAGGCTGCACAAAAACCTCGCAAGATTCAAGCAATGAATAGCGACCTATCCAAAGCAAGGTAAAGATACACTGCCGGATCGGCTGAGACCCGAATCTAACCAGAAAGATATTAAAGACTTAACGCTTTTAAAGCGGGTAACGCGATTCGAACGCGCGACATTCACCTTGGCAAGGTGACGCTCTACCACTGAGCTATACCCGCAAACTTATTTTTCCGACGTTTTCTATTCTCTCAGAGGCATGAGACCTATGTCAATCTTAATTTCCCCATACCTCTTATCAGCACTTAAGCGCAGGGGACGTAAACCTTGCCGTTCAAGAGACCGGTAAGGAAACAGCAGTCCCCGTTGGCAGCGCACTGGGTACCGCCCCTGGCATCACAGCCTGAATCTTGCCCATTAAGCTCGCCATCTCTAGGGCAGACGTGGCATAGCTCCAACCTAAGTTACTCTTGATGCCCGCCCGTTCTAAAGCCTGCTGCATTGAGTCGGTGGTAAGGACACCAAAAACGATGGGAATACCCGTCTGAAAACTGGCCGCAGCAATGCCTTTGGCAGCTTCCGAAGCCACATAGTCAAAGTGGGGGGTTTGCCCGCGAATGACTGCACCTAAGCAGATAATCGCATCGTACCGCCCCGTCAAAGCCAGTTGGCGAGCCACCATAGATAGTTCAAAGCAGCCAGGAACCCAGGCATAGTCCACCTGTTCCCCATGGGGATCGACATCAATACCGTGGCGTTTTAGGCCATCCTGACAGCCAGCCAACAGCTTTTCTGTGATTAAGTCATTAAACCGACCCACCACAATGGCAAAGCGTAGCCGTTTTTCCTGAACAAAGGTTCCTTCAAAAACAGCCATGAGATTCCTTCAAAACAGCTATGGAGTGAGTCGCTATGCTACTAAGTAGTTTAAGCTGCCCACCACCACTACTAATAGGCCCCAAGCAATAGAACCCAAGAAGATGAGCCGCTTAGATTGCTCCCAATTTTGGGGTGAGGCGTAGGCGACCGGGACGCCAACCACCATCACAAAGGACAGCAGCACCAGTACAAACAAAGCAACCTGAAACAGAATTAACAGCATATTATTTGTTGCGCTCCCAACACAGCGACTGAGTTATCAGTCAGTTAGTTAGATCAAAGGCTCTATCTGAGCTGCTAGATCTATTTAGTAAGCTATCAGAAATGTGATCGCTTGCGAAAGAATTCTACAGTGGGTAAAGTCCTGGTGCGATTTGTGGATTTAAGTTGGGCTAAGGTTTCCCGCCATCAAACTGTTTAAGACAAACCTGAGGCACGCATGGATTTGGTCCTCTGCCATATCACGGCAGACTTCGATACCTTGGGGGCGGCTGTGGGGGTTGCACGGCTGCAACCGGGCACTCGCATCGTCTTGGCGGGGGGCTGTCATCCCACCGTATACCGTTTCTTAGCCCTCTATCGCGATCAATACCCCTTGATCGAGCGCCGTGCTGTTGTGCTCGATCAAGTGGATGCCGTGACCGTTGTCGATACCCAGCAGCGGGAGCGGCTAGGCCCAGTCGCTCCCTGGCTGGATCAGGTTCGAGATCGCAGCGGCGACATTACCCTCTACGACCACCATCCAGCGGCGCAGGGTAATATTGTTGTCACCCGTTGCTATATAGAGCCAGTGGGGGCTGCCACCACCCTGGTGGTGGAACAGTTACAGCGGCAATCGCTGGTCCCGCTCCCCGCAGAGGCAACGGTCATGGCCTTAGGGATTCATGTGGATACAGGCTCTCTCACCTTCGAGCATACGACCCCACGGGATGCCACTGCACTGGCTTGGTTGATGGTCCATGGTGCTAACCAACGCGCGATCGCCGAATTTGTAGAACCGGTTCTGCCCCCAGCATTACAGGCCCTCCTAGAGGCAGCCCTCGCTCAACTGCAGCGAGAGGTTTATCACGGTCACACATTGGCTTGGGTCAACTTGCCAACCGAGGGCTATGTCCCAGGGTTGTCGGGGGTGTGTGATCGCCTGATGGGACTGAGTGGGTGTGACACGCTGCTGCTGGCTGCGCCTTATGCTGCCAAAGGATCGGCCTCGCCCCAGAAACTGACGCTGATTGGCCGTGCCCAAGGCCGGGTTGCAGCCAGTAATACCCAAACTGGGGTGGATTGGAACCTGATTCTTCAGCCCTGGGGTGGGGGCGGGCATCCTAGCGCCGCTGCCGCTTCACTGGCAACCGATGATCCCGATGCCGTGATTGCCCAAGTCTTAGGCCAGGTTCGGCAACAGCTACCCATGCCGCCCACAGCCCAGGCCATTATGTCCTCTCCGGTGCGGACCATTCGCCCCCAAACCCGGATTGAAACGGCCCAGCGTTTATTGTTGCGATATGGCCACTCTGGTTTATCTGTGGTGGATGATGACGCGCAGTTGGTGGGGATTATTTCCCGTCGGGACATTGATCTTGCCCTCCATCACGGTTTTGGCCATGCCCCAGTCAAGGGCTATATGTCCACGGAGGTCAAAACCATTACCCCCTCCACCCCCCTCGCGGACATTGAGACCTTGATGGTGACCCACGACATTGGACGTCTACCGGTGATGACCGGAACCCAATTGTTGGGCATGGTGACGCGCACGGATGTGCTGCGAAAACGCCATATCCCCCGCATTTGCCCAGCCCCCCGATTGGATGGCCCGCATCAGAATGATGATTCAGGCGGATTTGCAGATTTGTCGCTACCCGCCCTGCCGCTTCTCGCCCTGCTAAAACAGCGCCTGACCAACGCCCTCTGGGACATTTTGCAAACCATCACCCAGACCGCCATAGCCCAGGGTTGGCACCTTTACCTAGTGGGGGGAGGCGTAAGGGATTTGCTGCTGTCTCAGGATGCAGATACGGTGACCTTATCGGATGTGGATCTGGTGGTTGATAGTGCCCATCAGTCCTTGGAAATGGGAGCTGGCGTGGTCCTAGCCCAGGCCGTCCAAGCGGCTTATCCCCAGGTTGATCTACAGGTGTATGGCCGCTTTCAGACCGCCGCCTTGGTTTGGCATCCACAACCTCCGAACACCGATCCCCCTTGGGTTGTCGATATCGCCACAGCCCGCACAGAATTCTATCCGTACCCTGCGGCCAACCCTGAGGTGGAAGCCAGCTCTATCCAGCAGGATCTTTATCGCCGGGATTTCACCATCAATGCGATGGCGCTGCGGTTGACGCCGCCCCAGGCGGGACAACTTCTAGACTTTTTTGGGGGCGGGTTGGACTTACAGCAGCGCCAGGTGCGGGTGCTCCATGCCAACAGCTTTATTGAAGATCCCACCCGCATTTATCGGGCGGTGCGCTTTGCCGTCCGTTTGGGATTTGCCCTAGAGTCCCAAACAGAAGCGTTTATTCACTATGCCGTTACCAGCGGTATTTATAGCCAACTTCAACGGGATATGGTGCGTTTGCCAGCCCTGCAAACGCGACTCAAGGCAGAGTTGCAGTACATCTTGGCCGCCCCCTATTGGCAAGCGGCTTTACACCTCCTCGATCGCCTCGGAGCTTTAGCCTGTCTCCACCCTGACCTAACAGTGAATAGTACGCTTTGGGCGAGGGTGCGGCGGATCAGTCGCTGGCTACAGCGGATTAGCCTCCTTCAAACCTTAGTGCCCTGGCAGATGCGCCTGGAAATGATCCTGGCAGAAATTGTCCCAGCAGAGCGTCAGGCTGTCGCCCAAAATTTGCAGCTGCCCCGAAATAGTTGCGATCGCCTCAGCCAATTAGATGAGGCCGAAAATGCCGTGACAGCTTTATTAAGTCAATCCCCTTCCCCCAGCGTCTGGTTTCAACTACTGCACCAGTACGACTTGGGTCTACTGGTCTTGATGGGGGGGCGTCACCCCCAAACCGCAGGGGTCTGGATTTGGCGGTACTTGCGGCAATGGACACAAATCACGGCACCGCTGAATGGCCATGATTTGCAACGGTTAGGCTATCCCCCCGGCCCTCAATACCGCACCATTCTGGATCGCTTGCTGGCCGCCACCCTAGATGGGGAAATCTATACCCAAGCCGAAGCTGAAACCTTTCTTCGACAGCACTATCCGCGTCTGATAGCAGAGGATAGTCATCCCTGATTGCCACACAATGATGCGGTAAAGAGGTTAAATTGAGGCAGCTTTTGATGTCACTGCTCTACTCGCTCTAAAATTCTTGGCCTATGTTGCTGCCCCCCGGCACTACTCTTTATAACGGCAACTACGTTATTGATGCGTTGCTTGAGGACGCCGACAATGGCGCGTTGTACTGGGGAACCCAGATTGCTACCGGCTGCCCAGTCTATCTTCAGGCTGGAGCCAAGCTCTCGCCAGAGCCTGCGGCAGACGGTGGCTCCAACCCGGCTCAGGACCTCCTCAAAACCTCCCACCCTTGCTTAACGGGGATTTTAGAGGCATTTGTTGACAGTCAAAATCATTACGTCGTCATCGCCGTTGAGGCGGGGCAACCTTGGTCTCATCGGCAACGGTACAGTGGCCCGCTGCCTCCGGCACAGGCTGTGAAGAGGATTCAGCAAGCTGCCACCAACATGCTGTGGTTAATGGAACAGGGGATCGCCACCCCCGATCTCTCCCCCAACCGAATCTGGTGGCCTGATCAGGGGGCTGCACTAGTGCTGACGGGAGGGTTGGGGAGCCCATCATCTGAACCGTTCAATCCTGTGGCCGTCCTGGCCACATTGCTTTGGCAGTTTTTGTTGGGGCGCACGAACAATCCCCCCGCCATGGTGGCGCAATTACAGCACCAGCAACCCAGCGCCAGCCCCGAAATTCTCCAGGCAATTCAGCTAGGATTAGAGGCAACTCCGCCCCCTAGGGCAGATTTGACCTCGACCGTAACCGCATGGTTGCAGTCGCTGCCGCTATCCGATGTGGATATTGCCCCAATGCCCCCTCAGATCCCTGTTGCAAAATCACCATTGGCAAGCCGTCCATTGGACAGTGCTGCTACGGCTCACCTATTTCCAAAGCCCTCATCTCGACGCCCAGGGTTAGCCCTGATTATGACGGCCTTAATTGCCGCCATAGGCGGGTTGGGTGCTGGTGCGGCGTGGCGATTTACCCCCAGGCCACAGGTGCCAGGCACGGCTCGATTTAGCCCCGAGCAAGGGTTTCCCACCCTGTCTAACTGGGCTGGGGACAACCCGGTGGAGTCGAGTGAACAGACTGAACCTAGATCTAGAGATCGTTGGCAACCTTCTCAAGTCCCATCAGGCAGCAGTCTGGTTAGACCAGAAGGGTTAGGACAGGATCCCGATCGCTGGGCATCCCCCGTTGATCCTTGGGAGCCGTTGCCGGATAGTGCTGAGACCTTGAATGAAGATGCCCTAGCGCCCCGAACCACCGCCCCATTGCGCCCTAATGAACTCGATAGCCCCCAGGAAGGGGCTCCGGAACCAGATGCGTCCATAGACGAACCACCTGAGACATCGGACAAAAGTTCTCCGGCTGAACCAACGGTGGCTGAACCGACGATCTCCCCTGTTACCCCAAATGAGCCCGGAGCCGCGCCCCCTGAAGGGGTCCCGCCCCCCGCCCCGACACCAGAAATATCCACAGCTGAGTCTTAAGGGCTGTCTGGGGTTCGACCAAGACAATAGACAGCGGTGTAGATACAGAACAGCAGGTTATAATTCTCAACATGTGGTTTAAGAAATGTGATCAGTCATGAGTAACCCGATGGTGCATGCCTTTTTCGTGGGCCGAGCCTTGGCGTCTGCGGTCAGCGAACAGGCAGAACGAGCCATGACCGATGCATTAAGCAACTTAGGAAAGTTTGATGCTGAGCAGCGAGATTCCCTGCGCCGCTTTGCGGATGATGTCATTGCCCGTGCCCAGCACGAAGAAGCTGTTGCCCAAAGCAGCGAGGCGGCTCCCACAGCCGCTGGTGTGGGCGGATCTGCCCCAGATTTGCAAGCCACTATTGATGCTTTGCGGGCAGAGGTGGCCCAAGTGCGCGCAGCCTTACAGCAATATCGAGCCTCATAGCGCTTGGGCTGCGGCAAACCTGAGATTAGATTCGTCATCCCCTGTAATGGTTTAGGAGCTTGAGTGGCTGCTGTTTCTAAGGATTCTTCATCTTTTAACTCGGCGGCGATCGCTTCCGACCGATCTAATCCCATTCAAGGGCCATCAGCTCTGCATCAGGATGCCGAGGCGTCTTCTCCTGCTGCTGAGCCATTGATCGTGCCCTCTTCCCCCGCAACACCCCAGTATCCTCAACTGCCCAGCGATAGTGCTTACCGCTGGAGCCGTCCACGCTATTCCCGCTCCCGTCGCTTTACCGACATTTGGTCCTTTGTCTTGCGCTTGCTGGGGGCTCGCTGGCTTTACAAAAAACGATGGAGTTACGACGGCGGGACCTTAACCCCCGAGAAACAGGCTCGCCGTCGCCGTCGCCAAGCCATCTGGATTCGAGAAACCTTGCTGGATCTAGGACCGACCTTTATTAAGGTCGGTCAACTGTTTTCGACCCGTGCCGATCTATTTCCAACCGAATATGTTGAGGAACTCTCGAAGCTACAGGACCGAGTTCCGGCCTTTAGCTACGAACAAGTTCAAGAAATCATCAAAACCGACTTGGGCCGATCCATTACGGACCTGTTCCACTCGTTTGATCCCATCCCCTTAGCCGCCGCTAGCCTGGGCCAAGTCCACCGAGCCCAACTCAAATCGGGCGAAGAAGTCGTCGTTAAGATTCAGCGACCTGGGCTGCGTAAACTGTTCGAAATTGATCTATCTATTCTCAAGGGAATTACCCAATATTTTCAACGGCACCCCGACTGGGGCCGGGGTCGAGATTGGCTGGGAATTTATGAAGAGTGCTGCCGCATTCTTTGGGAAGAGATTGACTATCTCAATGAAGGCCGGAATGCCGATACCTTCCGCCGCAATTTCCGGTCCGAAGATTGGGTAATGACCCCCAGGGTGTATTGGCGGTATACGTCGCCTCGGGTATTAACCCTAGAATATTTGCCCGGCATTAAGATCAGTCACTATGAAGCCCTAGAGGCCGCTGGTCTAGACCGGCGGCGCTTGGCCCATTTAGGGGCGAAGGCTTATTTGCATCAGCTGCTGAATGACGGCTTCTTCCATGCGGATCCCCATCCCGGCAATATTGCCGTCAGCCCAGAAGGCACCTTGATTTTCTATGACTTTGGCATGATGGGGCAGGTGCAGACCGTTACCCGAGAACGGCTGATGATCACGTTTATGGGGGTAGCTCAGCGGGATGCTGATATGGTGGTAACTTCCCTGGTCGATCTGGGGGCATTAGAGCAGACTGACGATATGGGGCCGGTGCGGCGCTCTATCCAGTACATTCTGGATAACTTCATGGACCAGCCCTTTGAAGAGCAGTCTGTCACCGCCATCAGCGATGATTTGTATGCGATCGCTTACGATCAACCCTTCCGGTTTCCAGCCACCTTCACCTTTGTGATGCGGGCATTTTCTACCTTAGAAGGGGTCGGCAAGGGTCTCGACCCAGATTTCAACTTCATGGAAGCAGCAAAACCTTTTGCAGCAGAGCTTATGGCTAACGGTAATTCATCAAATCCAAGGGATTCTCTTCTGGGTGAAATCGGTCGACAAGCCGCGCAAGTTGGAAGCACCGCCTTTGGGTTGCCCCGACGTTTGGAAGACACCCTAGACAAGCTTGAACGGGGCGATATCCGTGTGCGGGTCCGCTCAATCGAGACCGATCGCATTCTCCGGCGGGTCAGTGGCGTTAATATGGCGACCAACTATACCCTGTTGGTGGGCGCTTTCATTTTGTCAGCGACGATTTTGCTGGTATACGAGTATATTTGGTTAGCGATCGCCGCCGCCGCCATGGCCGCGCTTGCAGGCATTGCCCTAGTGCGTCTGTTGCTTCGGCTCGGACGGGCCGATCGGCTACCGTAGTGGGGAAGGAAGGGAGTCGATGTTAAAGCGAGTTTTCTCTGGTATTACTGACCCAGGGTTACTGCGCTCCAGTAATCAAGATGATTATCATCTGGATGGTCAAGGCCGCTTTTTTATTGTGGCCGACGGTATGGGGGGCCATGCCGGTGGCCAAGAGGCCAGTCGTTTGGCAACGGATGCCATTCGCGAGCATTTAGAAAAGGAATGGGAGTCGGCAGAGCCCACCCAGCGCCTATTGCAGCGGGCCATGTTAATGGCAAACCGTGCCATTCTGAATGATCAGAGCCAGCATCCTGAGCGGGCCGACATGGGCACGACCGCCGTGGTTCTTACCTTTCGTGACGGCGATGACAGTCCTTGGTGCGCCCATGTGGGCGATTCCCGGCTCTATCGCCTCCGGGGGCCAAAACTACATCAAATCACTGAGGACCATACCTGGATTGCGCGGGCCGTCAAAGAAAAAGAGTTGACCCTTGACCAAGCCCGAAATCACCCCTGGCGTCATGTTTTATCCCAGTGTTTGGGTCGGACAGATCTGAATCGGCTAGATGTCCAGGCAATTCCCACCCAGGAGGGCGATCGCTTTTTGCTCTGTAGTGATGGCCTCACGGAGGAATTGTCGGACGCCCTGATTACCTCCCACATGAAATCGATTCGAGCCTGTGACAATGCGGTCAAGGCCCTCGTAGAGTCTGCTAAACAGCGGGGCGGTCGCGACAACATTACGGTGGTGTTGGTCGCCCTGACCATGGACCAAGAGGTGCCCGACTCCGGTTCGGTGACTGACACGGGCTTTGTCGAGTAGAAGTCGAGAGCAGCACACCGATGCTCTTCAGGCCCGTTATTTCCCCGTGGATGCCGTCTCTAGGTGGCACTGGGGACATAGCACTGGGGACAACTGACCCCCTCGACATATTCAGGGGCAGTTTGGTCATGTTTGGAAATGGGATGCCCGCAGGCACGACACATGGCATAGCTACCTAGCTGCACCCCATGGGTCACCGCCACCCGCTCATCAAAGACAAAGCATTCCCCTTGCCACAGGCTTTGTTGGGGGGGGATCTCTTCCAGGTATTTCAAAATGCCGCCCTGGAGATGATAGACCGACTCAAACCCTTGTTTGAGCAAATAGGCGGTGGCTTTTTCGCAACGGATACCCCCCGTGCAGAACAGAGCTACTGCTTTGTGGTGGGCGGGATCAAGGTGTTGAGCAACATAGTCGGGCAACTGCCGAAAAGCATCGGTCTGAGGGTTGACGGCCCCCTGGAAGGTGCCGATCGCCACCTCATAGGTATTGCGGGTATCGACCACCATCACCTCTGGATTCTCGATCAGCTGGTTCCAGTCCTGGGGGCTTACGTAGGTGCCCACCTGCTGGCTGGGATCGGCTTCGGGTTGGCCGAGGGTGACGATCTCTGGCTTGATTTTGACCTTCATGCGGCCAAAGGGGGCAATGGGGGCTGAGGAAAACTTCGGGCTCAGATCCGCAAAACGATCATCGGCTCGGAGGTGATTTAAAAGTTGATCGATGCCCGTTTGGCTGCCCGCTACAGTGGCGTTGATGCCCTCTGTAGCCAGTAGAATCGTGCCCTGTAGTGCGGCCCCATCACAGATGGTTTGCAACATCGCCTGGAGTGCTGGGCAATCGGCAATAGCGACAAATTTATAGAAGGTGACCACAATAACGGACATGGCTAGCCTGGGGGTATTGCCCTTAGAGACGATATTGACGGTACACCACTGCCGCCGCCCGGTGCAGTAACGAGTGGCGATAGACGAGGGCCGTCATGTTGTCATCGTAGCCGCCCCCAATCACGCAGGCGACGGGGTAACCTGCCCCCACGCAGGTGCTGAGGACTTGATAGTCGCGGTTGTAAAGACCGGTGTTGGTCATGGCTAACTTGCCAAGGCGATCGCCCCCATGGGTGTCGGCTCCCGCATCGTACAGCACCAGATCGGGCTTCACCTGGCTCAGCAGATCGGGCAGATGGCGACTCAACAGGCGTAGGTACGGTTCATCCGTCATTCCCTCTGGTAAGGGGACATCCCGATCACTGGTCTGCTTTTGTCGAGGAAAATTCACGGCGCAGTGCATGGAAAAGGTAAACACCCTGGGATCGTTGCGAAAGATCCAGGCTGAACCATCGCCCTGGTGAACATCTAGATCCACAATCAAAATCCGCTGCACCAACTGTTGGGATAGCAGCACCCGCGCCGCGATCGCCAGATCGTTGAAAATGCAAAAACCAGCCCCATAGTCAGGGAAGGCATGGTGGGTGCCCCCGGCAGTATTGCAGGCGAGCCCCTGGTTAAGGGCAAGCTTAGCGGTCAAAATGGTGCCCCCTAAAGCGGTACAGGTGCGCTTCACCAAGTTGGGACTCCAGGGCAGGCCAATGCGTCGCTGAGCTTTGGCGGGCAAGGTGCCCTGGCAATAACCCTGCACGTAGTCCGCTTGATGGACCTGCTGAATCCAGGTTTGGGGCGGAGGACCCGGTTGATAGAGCTGATCGGGGCCAATGACGCGATCGCGCAGCAGCAGATCCTTCAGTAGCCCAAACTTGGGCATTGGAAACCGATGACCAACGGGCAACGGGGCCACGTAGTCAGGATGGTAGACAACACAAAGATGGGACAAAATCGCCGTTCTGACAAAAGAAAATATTTTAAGACGATAGCCAAGAAGAGACTGAATGGCGCTGCCGCACATCCATGGTATTAACCAAACTATCCTTGGGCCAATCAAGGGAGTTAGCACTGCCCTCAGACACCACTGAAACCGGAACCGTAGAAGCGGAAGCCGTGGACGTCTCCTGGATCACCGCCCTCGGGGGAGCAGGGGTAAACCCTGAAGCCCCGGCTGCCGGTTGATAGGGTTGCATCCGTTTGGGTGCAGCCTTTTGCCTACGGTTAGGGGGGGCACTGGGGGCCGTTGCCCCGCCCTGAGAGGTTCCTAGTGCAGCGGCGGCGGGGCGTCCCCGTCGCTTTCGGGGGGCGGGACGACGCGTGGCACTAAGTTGTTTCGACAGGGTAAAGCAACCCCCCGCACAAAGCACAACCAGTAGGCTTAAAGACCATCCTGGAACGGTTTGATGGGAGGGAGTCGCATCGGGTTCGGACTCAGCCGTGATGGGCTCGGTTGGGGAAACGTTATTGGTTTCAGTGGGGAGAACTTCTCCAGACCCAGCCACGGCCCCTTCCTCTAACTGGGCTTGTTCGTGGGGGTAGGGAGCCCTAGGCTGCGAGCGTTGCTGTTCGCCGCTGGCGGTCAGGCGACCATAGGCAACGATCGCAATCACCAGTAAGACCATCCAGAAACCACCAACGACCAGTAAAGGCCGATAGGCCGCCAACCGCAGCCAAAGGCGGCGATGCTGAAATAGATTGGGCGATACCCCAGCCGCCGCATCGGATGAAATGGGCATGGCTACAGTGGCAGGTTGGGGGGACTGACCTGTCATGGCTCTCTCTCCAGCAAGCATTACGGCCTATTCTAGGGTTTCACCCCCCACCCCGCCAGTCAGGGGGACAGGGTTGGTCACGATTATTGACAGATGCCAGGGGCTTAGATGGCGGTGCTAGCGATTTTAATGGGAACAAGACTGCGATGCGTCTCTTAACGGACGGCTAAAGCAGGGATGTAATCGCCGGGGTTACGGGCCACCCAGCCTAGGTCCGAATTGCTCCGCACTTCGAAATATAGCGATGACGGCATCTCACCCATGGGATCCCCGAGTACCGTGGCAATTTCATCCCCCAACTCTACGAGATCGCCCGCTGCAACTTGCAAACTGCTGAGGTTGGCATAGCGCGTCTGCAAGCCTTGTTCGTGGTTGATGACCACCAACAGGCCCAGGGTTTCATGGCGATCGGCATAGGCCACGGTGCCTGACCCGACGGCCAAAACAGCCTCATTCGCCGCCGCCGCCAACACGATCCCACTGTTAAACACCAGTCGATCTTCCTCAGGGTGGGGTTGCCAACCAAAGGAGACCAGCAGATCGGTCGCTTCGGCCAGCGGATACCCCCCCAGGGGATCGGTATCCTCAGCCATAATCGGTGGCGCTGCCGCTACCCCTGGCAGGCCGTTCACCCCAGGGACAAAGATGCGCTGGGGTACGGTGGTTGGGCAGCCATTAATCTCGAATAACACATCGGCCCGCGCTTGATAGGTACTGGCCAAGGTTTGCCAAGTACTGCCAGCGGGCACCGCCACCTCAATGCCATTGAAGGGTGGAATACGTACCGTCTGCCCTGGCGAGAGGACATTCCCCGAGAGGGTGGGGTTCATCAATCGCACAGCAGTAGGCAAGAGGCCATATTGACGGGCGATGCTCTCCACCGTTTCACCTGAGGTGGCTCGATGGGTTTGGACCCGCTCTAAGGCGGGGATGGGGCAGAGATCGCTGGGGGCCGATGGGGCAGCCGCTTGGGCGATCGCCGCTCCCGCCCCACCCATGGCAATGCCGCCCCCAAGGGCTAGGCGTAACGCCAGCCTGCACCAGAGCCCGTACCAACCATGCAAGGGATTGCGGATGGATAACACGCCCTGGCTAGGGCACCAGGATGGCCGCCTGCCTCCATTTACCTGGGGGCCGACATTTTGGGATTGTGGCTCCCCCAGGGTTAGTTGGCATGGCTTTTGGATGCCCTGGGGACGAGAAGACGGGCGGAATTGACCGGAAAATTGTTTCACAATAGAGGCCATCAATGGCGCACTGAGTTTAATGAACGAAATGACTTGCGGAGCAGAGCCACCGGGGCGGTGATGCTGTCCCTGGGTCACTATCGCTATGACGTTAATGGGGCGGCTCACCGTTCCCGGCGGGGCAATCTCGGCTAGACCCGGCTCTCGACCAAGATCTTCGCTAAAGTAGAGGCGATGAACGTCGCTCTGCACCGCTGAGAAAACCAGAATGGGCCTATCTCGAAAGCAGTTGGGTTTA
>CAYGVA010000046.1:0-23283 GCA_964353225.1 uncultured Leptolyngbya sp. | reverse complement strand
CGGCTAGGACCTGGTAGCGGCGCTGCACCTTCTCTGGATCTTGATCGGGGATGGCCCCCACCTGTAGGGCTGGCAGAGTGGCGGGATCCTCTGTTATGGCAGGATTGCCACAAGCAATTAATGGCAAAACCAATCCGACGCTGATCAACCCTGGTAATAGCCGCCGTTTGATACGCAACACAATGTTCTACTCCTTCAAAAACGTCATCAGGAACGGTGTGCTAAACATCGAACTTGCTTGTCCTTAGCCCTGGATTCTACACCGAGACGAATTGGTTGTTTAAAAATGCAACACTGGGAGCACCATTGCCATTGATTTTAATGACGCTATGCCCCCCTTTTTGCCCCCTTGGTATCTCAATAACGGTCTCTTGATGACCGTTTTTATTGCTCGGGTGGCGGACCAGCTTTGGCAGCGATATACCCCTCAACCCGAGCCGCCCTATCAAAACCACATTTTTCAAGGGGCAGGCGGGGTCCCCATCCATGGCATCGTGGCGGTGCCGCCCCACGCGAAAGGGACGATGGTGGGGACCTATGGGATTGTGGGCGATTTAGACAATCAATGGTTTCTGCGTATTCTGGGCCGCAAAGCCTACGCCCAGGGCTATGCCGTGGTGCTGTTTGACTGGCGTGCCCACGGTAAAACCATGGCGCTGTCCCCCACCCTGACCTCCGATGGGATTTACGAGGGGCAAGACTTTGTCCACATTGCCGCCCAATCCAAAGCCCTCGGGTGCCCTGCGCCCTTCTGGTTCACCGGCTACTCCCTAGGGGGGCAACTGGCCCTTTGGGGGATTCACTACAGCCAGCAGGCGGAGACCCTCGGCACCGCACCGACGATTACGACCGAAGAAATTGCCGGGGGGGCGGTGATTTGTCCCAGCTTGGACTCAGAGAAATCGCTGCGCTATTTGATGGGTCATCCCCTGGGGCGGTTACTGGAACAGGCGATTGCCGCCAAATTACAGCAATTGGCTGCGTCCATCCACCAGTTGCATCCCCAGGTGCTAGATCCGGCGGCGATCGCCCGTGCCCACAGCATTTGGACCTTTGATGAAGAATTGGTGATTGGCCCCCTGGGGTTTGAATCAGTCCCCGCCTATTACACCGCGAGCAGCCCCTTACCCCTATTGCCCCAGCTCCAGAAACCAACCCTGATTCTCTATGCCCAGGACGATCCGCTGTTTGCGCCAGAGTTAGTGACCGCAGTGGCAAAGGCCTGCGCTGACAACGACGCCATTGACTTACATCTCACCCCCCGAGGGGGTCATGTCGGTTATTTCAGTGGGCGGCGGGGGCAAGCAATCTCGGGAGATGCCGATCCCTGGTGGGCCTGGAATCGGGTGATGGATTGGGTCGAAGGGCAACCATCTCACTCGGTTCAAACCACGACAGCAACCGCCCCTATGGCATTGCCATAGGGGGCTAACCGATGGCACCGTACCTACATTCATGAAGCTGCGATAAAGCAAACCTTACTCCCTGCCCATTTCCATGAAGATTGGGTAAAGCCTACGGGTTTTCACCTGCTCTTAATCTCAACTTCGCAATCAATTAACGCTATTTCAGTAATTTCTGGGACGCTGCGTCACTTTGGTCACGCCCCCTAGGTCTGAATGGGTTCGGATTAAACCGTGCATTCAGATGACCTGCTTGCAGGCCCTCAGGGGTAGACCGGCTGCTGTCCTATTTAATCTCTGAACCATGAACATCCGTCTCCTTTTCTTAGTCACGCCTGCGGCGTTACTCCTCGGTGCCCTTGCCGCCCCTGCCGAAGCCATTAACCTTAAACCCATTGGCACCTACGAGTCGGGCAGCTTTGACGAAGGGGCCGCTGAAATTTCAGTGTTTGCCCCCGGTGCCAATCGCCTATTTGTGACCAATGCCGATGCCAACACCATTGACGTATTGGACCTGAGTGACCCAACTAACATCACCAAGCTGTTTGACATTGATCTGTCCCTCTATGGCGACGGCATCAACAGCGTCGCCTACAACAGCGCTGATGGGGGCTACATTGTCGCTGCAGTCGAATCCGATCCCGCTCAGGATCCAGGCCAAGTAGTGTTCTTTGATCTGGACGGCATTTACCAAAACGCCCTGACGGTGGGGGCATTGCCTGACATGGTGACCTTTACCCCCGACGGCAGCAAGCTGCTAGTGGCGAATGAGGGGGAGCCCAGTGGTTACGAAGCGGGAGATGTGGATCCCGAGGGCTCTGTGAGCATCATTGATGTATCGAATGGCATTGACAATGCCATTGTTGAAACAACTGCCACCTTTAACGCTTTCGATAGCCAAAAGCAGGATCTCATCGACGCTGGCGTGCGCATCTTTGGTCCCGGTGCCAGTGTCTCCCAGGATCTAGAGCCAGAATATATTGCTGTCTCTGAAGATGGCAAAACCGCCTATGTCAGCCTGCAAGAGAATAATGCCCTGGGTCTATTGAACCTAGAAACTGGGGAATTTGAAGAGATTGTGCCCCTGGGTTTCAAGGATCACAGTGCTGCTGGCAATGGTCTGGACGCCAGCGATCGCGATGACACCATCAACATCGAAAACTATCCCGTTTTAGGGATGTACCAGCCCGACGCGATCGCCACCTACACCGTTGATGGCAAAACCTACCTGGTCACCGCCAATGAGGGGGATGCACGGGAATACGATGGTTTCGAAGAAGAAGAGCGGATCAAAGATCTGGATCTGGACCCAACAGCTTTCCCTAATGCAGATGCCCTCCAGGCAGATGAAAATCTAGGGCGTTTAGATATCACCACCACCCTAGGAGACACCGACGGGGATGGAGATTTTGACGAACTCTATGCCTACGGAGCCCGCTCTTTCTCAATTTGGGATGAGGATGGCAATCTGGTGTGGGACAGTGGCGATCAGTTTGAGCAAAAGCTAGCGGAACTGCTGCCCGACGATTTCAATTCCACCAACGACGAGAACGGTTCCTTTGATAGCCGCAGTGACGCCAAAGGCCCTGAGCCAGAAGGGGTAACCATTGGGGCGATCGGTGACAAAGTGTTTGCCTTTATCGGCCTAGAGCGGGTGGGCGGCATCATGGTCTACGACGTTACCGATCCTAGCAATCCCACCTTTGCCAGCTATACCAACAACCGTGATTTTAGTGGCGATGCCGAAGCGGGCACCGCTGGAGATCTGGGTCCTGAGGGTTTAGTGTTTATCAGTCGGGAAAACAGCCCCAACGGTAAGAACCTGGTGGTCGTCACCAACGAAGTCAGCGGCACCACCACGGTTTACGAAGCCGTGCCCGAGCCCGGTACTATGGCCGGTTTGTTGGTGATGGGAGTGATGGGGGCGGCGGGTCTCAAGCGTCAGCGCCAACCTCGGGCGTAACCTGACGTGGGGGAAACATCCTAACGCCTCCCCTATTCGGATGCATCAGGTTAAGCTGATGCATCCTATCCCCTACCTTTAGCCGGATGGTGCCCGCTAGCAGTCTTGTGGCCACCATCCGAGCTGCCGCTAGCATAATCAAAGCCCCACCATCTTAAAGATGGCGGGGCTTGTAGCAAAGTAAAGCCAATAGCGCCTTCAAACAGCGGCAAAGGCCACCGTTGCCTTGTTGCAAATCGCCTGTAAATTTTGGGTCAAGTCCCGCCGCAGGTGGCGCTCAATCAAGGTTGCCGGTACCGCTCGGGGGGGACGCAGCGTCAGCTCATAGCCCAGCCGGGTCATGGGTCCCTCCGGGGTATCCAGGGTTTCGAGGCTCCAGAACCCAGCAAAGTCTTTAAAGTCCCCTTCTACCATGGTGAAGTCGAGGCGATGGGGAAACTGCTCTACCATGTCTAACACCACGCGGGCGCAGAACTTGATGTTGAGGAAACATTGGGAGCCGATTTGCTCTAGCCGGATGCCCTGCTCAGGGTGGGGAATACGACGGCTGAGGGTCAAATTGGGAATAAAGTCCGAGAGGCAGTCATAGTCTGTCAATAGGTGCCACACCTGCTCTAAAGAGCCGGGGACAGTAATGGCGGCTTTAATGCAGCGGCAACGACCCTCCAGGGCCTCAGTGGTGATTTCCACTGCTGGTAGCTCGGTAGACTCACCCGGATCACTGTCTTTTTTAAAGGGATGCATCATGGCGTTGCGCCTGACTCCTGCCCAATGTACACACTCAAATACACAAACCACCTACTAGGCATTTATACTACCTGATCTAAATTCAGATTTTACAAATCTGAATCAATGAAATTGATAGAACGTCGCAGGGTATCTGGCGACAATACAAAAGCACTATAAAAGCGGTTCGATTTAGGCTAGCCCTCACTATACTGTGGGGGTGCTTACGACTTTTAGAGTACCCACTCGATGGGGGCGGCGGATTCCGCAAATCCCCCAGAGTATTGGGGGCGGGGTGTTGCCATCTCCTTAAATTTACGGGGTGACGGGTCCCTAGTACCGGGCGGCTCAAGGGCTAGCACGATTGCTGAGGGCAGGGGTGCTTAAGGGGCAAGGGCGCTAGAAGTTGGGATGGTTCCGCGAATTCTGCCATCGAGTACTCGGGTAATAACGGTTCTGACATCTGGATGAGGGCTATGGCCGCTACGACAACTTCTGCCTTGCAGGTGATTGGCACCGTCAAAGGTCCCGGTGAAACCGGCAATGAATATCTATTTATTACGGCGAATAGTGACCAGGTCAAAATCGGGGAATTTGTCGCCTATACCGCTATCCAAGGGGACCAAACCCTGACTATTTTGGGCAAAATTGCTGCCCTGCGGCTGATTGAGCACCTGCCCGATCGCCTCTTTGCCGATACCGCCATTAATCCCGAAGCGATCGCCGCCCTAGTGGGGTTTGCCTATCCCAACCCCGAGATTTACGAAGTGACGGTGACCATCATTGGTCATTTTGACCAAAATTTGGGGTTCATGAACCCCCGCATCAGCGCTGAACCGGGGGCCAAGGTATACCGGGTGGATGATCACACCCTGCGCCATGTGATCAATAAGAAGCAACCGGGGGAGGTGGGGGCAGCCCATGTGGGCTCGCTGTTGCTGCGCCCCGGCAATGCGGTACCGATAGCCCTAGATGTGAAAGAGCTGGTCAGTACCCACATGGCGATTTTGGCAGGGACGGGCTCCGGTAAGTCTTACACCGCCGGGGTATTGCTAGAGGAACTGTTGGCTCCCCATAACCGGGCGGCGGTGCTGATTTTCGACCCCCATGGGGAATACGGCACCCTGGCGGAAATGCGCGGGCATCCCCAGTTTGCGGGCGACGATGGCTATACCCCCCAGGTCAAAATTCTCAGCCCTGATGAAATTCGGATTCGAATGTCGTCTTTGGAATATGCCGATCTGCTATCGCTGTTGCCAGAGATGAGCGATCGCCAACAGGCCATTCTCAACAAAGGCTTTGCTATTCTCAAGCGCCACCGCCAAGGGGATTACCGTTGGGATGTGAGCGATCTGATTCGGGCGGTGTATGAAGCCGACACCAGCCTCGATGACGAAGGCAACGAGAAAACCGGCACCTCTGCCCCCGCCCTGGAATGGAAGCTGGAAAAGCTCAATAACTCCCCTTACTTTGATCGGATGGACCACCTCGCCCCCAAGGATCTGTTGGAACCCGGCCAGGTGACGGTGCTGCAAATGAATGAGATCACCCAGGAGGAGCAGCAGGTCATCTGCGCCGCCCTGCTGCGCCAGAGCTACCATGCCCGCTTGGATACGGCCAAGGACAAGGTGAGCGTCGGGGACGAGACCTACCTGCCCTATCCCGTTTTTATTTTGATTGAAGAGGCCCATCGGTTTGCCCCCGGCCACGAGCCCTCCCGCTGCAAACAGATTTTGCGCACCATCCTCAGCGAGGGCCGCAAGTTTGGCATGGGGGTGGGGCTGATTACCCAGCGTCCCGGCAAGCTCGACTCCGATGTGCTCTCCCAATGCATGAGCCAGTTTTTGATGCGCATCGTCAACCCGGTAGACCAGGAAAGCCTCAAGTACGGGGTGGAAGCCGCTGGCCGTGAACTACTAAAGGAATTACCCGCCCTCACCAAGGGCCAGGTGATTATCTCGGGGGCCTGTGTGAATACGCCGGTGCTCTGTCAGGTGCGTCAACGGCTCACCAAACACGGTGGCAACACCATGGATGCCCCCCAGGATTGGCAGAATTATTTTCAATCCCATCGGGAGCGCGATCGCCAAATCAGCCAAGCCCCCATTGCCGGACGTAAACCCGCGCAGCAGGTCAAGGGGGTCAGCATTGAGTGACTCAGTGCTAATGCCGCCTTTTTCAGGTGTCGCTTTTTGCCCTTCGAATCATGCGATCAACATCTGAGTTTGCATGGAGGGGAATCAGCTCAATTTCAGGGTGCTGGAGCTGAAAGACACGAAAGACTTCGTCTGAGAAAGCTTGTCCGATCTCCTCAACCCCAGCGAAATCAAAGACGACGACTTTGAATTTATCTACTCTGGCCAATAATCGCTTGGCCTGGGAGCGAGAAACCAATTTTTCATCCCCATACTGGGCCAGTCGCACGGGCACGACGGTTTTCGTGAATGCATAATCTTCACCAGAAGAGAATTGGTCGAAGATCTGCTTGACCGTTCTCGCGGTGTTGTTCTGAAGGGCCATGGTCACAAACGTGCCATCGCGATCGCTGCCCTCAAAAATCCAATCTTCTAGCTGAGCGAACTCATGGGAGAAATACACCTGACCAGACACGATGGAAAATGCATCAAACATCCGTGATGTAAAAAAGATGCCTTGGCCACTGTGACGATTGGGATCGGTGGTTAACTTACCTTTTGACAACTCCAAAACGGCATGGCGTTCATCATATAAATTCAATGCTTTCTGGATTTTTCGAAAGATACCTTCGCCGTCATCCCCGATGTTAATCGTTGTATCAAGGGCGGTTCGGGTGACCTGCACAGTCGCGATCTCGCCGGACGAATGATCAATGGCATTGTTCAGCATTTCACTGAAGCCGTACCACCAAATATCCCTGACGTTATCTGGAAGGTCAGATAATAGGGGTTTAATATCGGCATCCCAAACGCGATCTTCGGCCAGGGCTTCTGTTAAGGGATAATCTTTTTCCCACTTCATTATGGGACATAGATGATAGCGTCGGTTTCGCGTCGAACCCTCAATAGTCAGGGCGTTCTGAGCAACCAAACGCTGAATATGCTTATTCACTGCTTGGCGAGTGATGCCAAATTCTTGGGCTGTCAGTGCCGCTACTGTCTGGGGATGGGCATGGACATGGGCCAAGATAAATTGACGAATCTGCTCACCGCGCTTACGCAGCTTTACCAACGGTTCCCCCTGGGATGAATGTCAACCCTATGCCTTTTAATTGTCAACCTTACAGAAATGATTGTCAACCTTGCCGACCGTTTGCGGCGATTCTGATCGGAGGGCGCAGAACGCTGCGCCCCTACAGTGGATGGTTTTGTTTAATGTGGAAGCGTCGGCACCGCGATGGGGCATCGGGTTACGGTAGGTTGAGAACTGGCCAAGACGCATGGGCAAGCAGGAATGGGCAAGCAAGGAACGACTGCCGAACCAGTGTCTCGGTATTTAGTGAAGCTGAGTGAGCACCTGTTTGAGACGGCAGATCAGCGCGCCACGTTTCTAGCCGCCCTCGGCCAGCCCCCCGCCTTTGCCCCCACTATCCTGTGGACGAAACCGAAACCAGTCGATATTCCTTCAGAACTCACGCCCCTAGCCCCTTTGCCTTGGCAACCGGCCTTTGTGGATCGGCTCCTTATCGGCACCCGACCGGGGCAGCACCCCCTCCACCAGTCGGGGCACTTTTACTGCATGGATTTTTCGTCGGTGTTTGCGGCGTCTGTGTTGGGGGCCATTTCTGACCCGATCGCATCCGTATTGGATCTCTGTGCCGCGCCGGGGGGCAAGGGCCTGTATAGCTGGGTGGCATTGCAACCCAAAATCTTGCTGTGCAATGAGACAGTTCGGAAGCGGGTGAAGATTTTGATTGCGAACCTGAAGCGCTGTGGGGCGCAACAGACGCGGGTGTTGAACCTGGATTCGGCAGTGCTGGCGGAGCATCTGCCCCAGAGCCTTGACTTGGTGGTGGTGGATGCTCCTTGTAGCGGTCAGTCGCTGTTAGCAAAGGGCAAAAAGGTGCCGGGCTGTTGCCATCCAGTGACGCTGAAGCGCAATGCCAATCGCCAGAAGCGGATCTTGGCGAACGGAGCCCAATTGGTGCGCCCTGGGGGCTATTTGGCCTATATGACCTGCACCTATGCACCGCAAGAAAATGAGCAGGTGTGCCAATGGTTGCTGAAGAAGTTTCCCCAGTTTGAGCCATTAGTGGTGCCAGCGTTAGCAGCGTACCGTTCTCAACTCACGGCGCTGCCCTGTTACCGACTTTTCCCGCAGTCGGGGTTGGGGGCGGGGGCGTTTGCGATGGTGCTGCGGAATACTGAGGCAGGGCAGGGGCGGCGGCTGGACGAAGGGTTTCTGCAAGAGCAGGGATGGGTCTTGACGGCGGATCGCCCCTAATTGTTGCCCCAGATGTCAATATCTTTTGTTTGATTGAGATGATTAGGGACCGGGTGCCTTTGAGGGACCGGATGCCTGGATCTCTTGGATGCGATTGAGGATTGATTGGACGGGGGCAGCCTCGGGGGAGCCGATGCGCTGTGGTATTCCATAAGACAATGACCGCCCTGCTGACTCCCGTAGGAGAGCAGGGCGGTCAAAATCCTCAAAAGTAAGATGGCTCCGGTTGGGGGAAAGATCGTCTGGCCCCCAACGCAAGAGTAACCGTCCCCTGAGCGGAGTCGTGGGCTTCGCCTTCCCGCAGGGAATAGGGGACTTTTTCGGGAGATCTGGCTTCGACTCCGCTCAGCCAGCGTAATGTGTGGGACGGTTACAACGCAAGACGCCTATTGAGCGGCTAGGGCCTCATCAATCCAGGTGTCAAACTGAGCTTGGTTCTCCTCAACCCAAGCCTCGGCATGGCCCCGAATGTCTTCAGCACTGTCTTCCCCATCCTGGATCAGCTGGTTCTGAGCACTGACATCCCCAATCGGGAGTTCTAATAGCTCGAACAATTTGGCCGCTGCGGGGTTTTCATCAACAAACGTCTGATTGGCCAGAATCACCTCTTGGTCCACCGCAAAGCCCAGATTTTTGCCTTCCGCTGAAGTGTCTTCCTCTGTAACCTGAGATTGGGCCTCAGGCAAGGAAGTATAGGGCACATTCAGCCAAGTGACGTCCTCCCCCTCTTTGAGAATACCGCTCACCCATAGGGGGGTCCAGGTGTAAAAGAGGACAGGATCCCCCTGTTGCTGCCGGGTAATGGTGTCGGCAATCAGGGCAAAGTATTGGCCTTGGTCATGTTGAACGGTGTCCCGCAGTCCGTATTCATCGAGCTGGTGCTCAATCACCAACTCACAGCCCCAGCCCGGATTGCAGCCGGTCATATTGGCTTTGCCATCGCCATCGGTATCAAACAAGGCGGCAATTTCAGGATCAGCGAGCTGATCGAGGGAGGTGATGCCGTATTCGTCGGCAGTCGCTTTATCGATCTTGTAGCCCTGCAAGACATTGGTGATGTAGCTGCCGAGGCGCTCTAGGGACTCATCGCCGCCGCTATTTTCAAAAAACTCTTGGTGGAGGGTCTGCCAGTGGGCTGCGGTATAGGTGATGCCGCCGTTGGCGATATCGACGTGCAGGGTGGCGTATTCAAGCTCTTTGGGGTCATCGATCGCATAGCCCAGACGCTCTAGGCCAATATTGACAATTTCCGTTTGGAATCGCTCTTCGAGCACCGCATAGCCTGGGGTAACTGATGTCCCTGCACCAGGGAGATCGGCGTTGGCGGTATCGCCGCTGTCTGTCCCGCCATCAGCGGCAGGCTGATCGGTGTTGCAGGCGGAGAGACCGGCGATCGCGATCGTCAAGGTCGTGGCAATGCCGAGGGTTTTAGCGAGTGAAAAGGAATTAGGCATGGACTTGAAAACCATAAATTTTGACAAAGAAGTGACGCGTTGAATTGTGAATGGAACCGGATGGAGAACGGCACGACCCCAAGGCGATCTGAGCATCCCGCCGACTCAGGCTCCCTAGCGGACTGGGGCTGCAACCCGTCGCCCCAAAAAGGTGCGGGCAAAGCCAACGGGACCCCGTCGGTCCCAAGAGAGGCCATCTTTGGGAGGCTTGCCAATGGACTGGGTGATCCGATCTAGGACGATCGCCATCAAGACAATGCCGATGCCGCCGACTGCGGCCAGCCCCACATCCAGGCGACCAATGCCTCGGTTCACCATTTGCCCCAGCCCTTCCACGGCGATCAAGGAGGCAATCACCACCATCGATAGGGCCAGCATGATCGACTGGTTGACCCCCGCCAAAATCGTCGGCATGGCCAGGGGCACCTGCACCTCCCACAGCATTTGCTTGGGGGTAGACCCAAAGGCCAAAGAGGCTTCAACGGTTTCCTCGGGCACCTGGCGGATGCCAATGTTCGTCAAGCGAATTAGGGGCGGCACCGCAAAAATAAAGGTGACAATCACCCCCGGCACCTTACCAGTGCCGAAAAGCATCACCACCGGCACCAAATAAACGAAGGCTGGCAACGTTTGCATGGCATCCAAAATCGGGCGGATGGTGGCCTCGGCGCGATCGCTGCGGGCCGCCGCAATTCCTAAAGGCAACCCCACCATCACGCAAAGCACCACCGCCGTAATCACCAAGGAGAGGGTGGTCATGGTCTCTGACCAAGCCCCAATCAAGCCCACGGCTGTCATCGCCGCGATGCTAAAGAGCGCCACTCCGCGTCATGCAAACTGCCAGGCCACGAGCCCCAGCACCACCAAAAAGGCAATGGGGGGCAACCATTGGAAAAACGCTTCGATGCCGTTGAGCCCTTGGCTAATGGGAATGCGAATCAGTTGGAACATCCAGCGGAAATGGGTGACCACCCAATCGACCACGCTAGAGATGCCATCACCTAACGGAATAATCTCCGTCGATTGATTGAAAAACAGCCAGTTGAAAAAATCTGACATTGCGACCCAGGTTGATTGATTACAAGAAAAAGCAAAAAAGGGCACGGCAAGCAAAGGTGCCGTTAAACCGCAATCCGTTGGGGGGCATCGGTTTGCGCGGCAGTGCTGTCGTGCTCTTCGCTCAAGCGACCAATGCTGGTAAGAATGTCAGACTGCCCGACCACCCCGGCGAATTTGCCCTTGAGATTGACCACCGCAATGGGAATGCCAAATCGGGCCAAGTGGAAGATTTCTTCCAGACTGGTGGCGGCTTCGACAATGGGGAAGTCGGTACTCATCACCGCTTCTACATCTTCGGCTCCGGCCTGAACCGCTTGGGCCAAGCCTTGCATTGTCAGCACCCCGACCGGCTTACCGTGGCGATCGACCACATACATCTGCTGGCGCTCGTCCGCTTTCATCTCGGCCAAGGCCGCTTGAGCGGAGCCCTTGCCGAGGATGAAGGGCACGGTTTTACGCACAATTGAGCCGGTTTTGAGCACTTGGGCACGATTCACGTCTTGGGTAAAGGCCGCAATGTAATCGTCTGCGGGTTGGGTCACAATCTCTTCGGGGGTACCCACCTGCACCAGGTAGCCGTCCTTCATGACGGCAACGCGATCGCCGATCTTCAGCGCCTCCTGGATATCGTGGCTAATGAAAATAATCGTCCGCCGCAGTTCGGTCTGCAGCCGCATTAACTCATCCTGCATGCCTCGCCGAATCAGCGGATCGAGGGCACTGAAGGCTTCATCCATCAATAGAATCGGGGCATCGGTGGCGAGGGCTCGGGCTAACCCCACCCGCTGCTGCATCCCCCCACTTAAGGAACTGGGGGCGTAATCAGCCCATTTACCGAGGCCCACCACCTCCAGGGTGGCTAGGGCTTTTTCCCGCCGCTGCTCAACGGGCATACCCCGCATCTTGAGGCCATACTCAGCATTTTCGAGCACGGTCTTATGGGGAAAAAGGCCAAAGCGTTGGAAAACCATCGAAATTTTGGTCCGACGGACGTCCCGAAGCCGCTCTGGGCCGACATGGGCGACATCTTCACCATCAATGAAAATATGACCGCTGGTGGGATCAATCAGACGGTTAAGGCAGCGCACCAGGGTTGATTTCCCTGAGCCTGACAAGCCCATAATCACGAAGAGCTCGCCTTCGTTGATGGTCAAAGAGACATCAGCCACCCCGAGCACATTGCCGGTAGACTGCAGAATCTCGTCCCGATTTTTCCCTTATCGAAAGAGCTTTAGGGCATGTTTGGGATTGTCACCATAGATTTTGACCAGGTTTTCAATTTGGACTTTGGGGTGTGAACCGATCATTGCTAAAACTATTAAGTTAGGCCGCCAGTTCATTCACTCCGACAAGAGCAAAAAAACAGCCTCATCAAGTTAATGAGGGAGTAAAGGCGATTTTGCAAAAAGGACCTTTGTTAAAAAGGACCCCCCATACAATAGCGAAAGATGGCTCCGCAACCGGTCGCGAACATCCTTTTCAAGATCACTGGCCCCTTCCAACCGCTCTGTCTAAGACCGTTTCAGCAAAATGATCGACAAATAATTTTGATTTGTAAATCAATTCCAAAATCGTAGGGTCCCATTGGCGAATTCCCACTTGATTTAGGGGCAATGGAAATTGGAATTTGATTCTCCTACATACTTAAAGAGATTTAAATCATAAAATCCCTTTAAGATTTTGACATTGATTTCTTAGCTTTAACCTTCAAGGACCGGGTGCCTTCAAGGCACCCGGTCCTTGAAATGAAGGGGCGGCTAAACCCTGGCTGCAGCCGCTGCGGTCATCTCATCCTTCTGAGGATGAATATACTGCCCCCCTTGCAGCACCGTGTAGAGCCGGTTCAAGGCATTCAAATAGGCTTGGGTTGAGGCCACCACAATATCCGTATTCGCCGCATGACCCGAGAACACCCGGTCCTCGTGTCGCACCCGGATCGTCACCTCCCCGATCGCATCAATCCCCGCCGTCACCGACTGCACCGAAAACTCGATCAGCTCATTGGGGATATCTACAACCCGGTTCACTGCCCGGTACACCGCATCCACCGGCCCCGTCCCCGTGGCCGCATCGGTGAACTCTTTTCCTTCAGGCGTCCGCAGGGTCACCGTCGCCGTGGGGCGAGAATGGTCACCGCAGGACACCTGCACCAGCTCCAAATGGAAATGTTCCGGGGCTTGCTGGGTTTCGTCATTGACGATCGCCTGAATATCCCAATCGGTGATTTCCTTCTTCTTGTCCGCCATGTCCTTGAACTTGAGGAAGGCCCGGTTCAATTCTTGGTCGGCCAGCTCATAGCCCAATTCCCCGAGGCGAGTGCGGAAGGCGTTGCGCCCGGAGTGCTTGCCCAAGACAATCTGGTTGTCCGTGAGGCCAATGGACTGGGCGTCCATGATTTCGTAGGTGAGGCGGTTTTTGAGCACGCCGTCCTGGTGAATGCCCGACTCATGGGCAAAGGCATTGGCCCCGACAATCGCCTTGTTGGGCTGCACAAACATGCTGGTCAGGTTCGACACCAAGCGAGAGGTCTTGTAAATCTCCTGGGTGTTGATGTTGGTGAGGGGTTCCTCTGAGTCGGCGGGGCGACCGAGGAAGGGGTTGTAGTAGCTGCGGCGCACATGCATCGCCATCACCAGCTCTTCGAGGGCCGCGTTTCCGGCCCGTTCACCGATGCCGTTGATGGTGCATTCCAACTGGCGGGCTCCATTTTTGACCGCCTCTAGGAAGTTGGCTACCGCCAAGCCCAGGTCGTTGTGGCCATGGACAGAAATCACCGCCTGGTCGATGTTGGGCACATGGTCGGCGATGCCTTTGATCATCTGGCCAAACTCGCTGGGGGTGAGGTAGCCCACGGTGTCAGGGATGTTGACCGTGGTGGCTCCGGCGGCGATCGCCGCCTCTAACACCTGATACATAAACGCCGGGTCGGAGCGGCCCGCATCTTCGGGGGAAAACTCCACATCGTCGGTAAAGGACTTGGCATAGGCCACCATTTCTGAGGTGATCGCCAACACCTCCTCCCGACTCTTGCGCAGCTTGTACTTGAGGTGAATATCGGAGGTGGCGATGAAGGTGTGGATGCGGCCACTGTAGGCGGGGGCGATCGCCCGTCCGGCGGTCTCAATGTCTTGGCGGGTGGCGCGGGCCAAACCACAAATGGTGGGGCCGCCCTCGACGCCCACCTGTTCAGCAATCTTGTGCACCGCCTCAAAATCCCCAGGGCTGGCAAAGGGGAAGCCCGCTTCGATGATGTCAACCCCAAGTCGAGCCAGTTGCCGCGCGATCGTCAGCTTCTCGTCCACGTTGAGGGTGGCACCGGGAGACTGCTCGCCATCCCGGAGGGTGGTGTCAAAGATCAAAATGCGGTCTGGATTGACGGGGTTAGTCATCACAATTCATGGAAATAAAGGACAAGAACGATAATGGGCGATCGCTTCAGAAACCAGACTGAAGTCTGGCGGAATTGCCCGCTCCCTCAATCTCTCCTAATCCCACTTTGGGGGTAGGCCGTGGCTTGCTGTCCAAAGGACATCGGGCGAAACAGGAGCAGTACTCTCAGCCCAGGGCTTCTGTAGCGATAAAGACCATTCTAAGGGGCGACTCTAGGGCCTGTTGCAAATCCTTTGACCCAAAATTCAGGCTGGTTCCAACCGATATGGGCTGAGCGGTTAACTTGGGGCAAGATTGCCACAAATTACACATCCCGTTAGGCTGAGGCGACCCATCATAGAACGATGACACGGTAGCCCCAGGGCTGCGGTGCAATGATGCATCGTTATCCGAGGCGATCGCCGGGTCAGGGTGACGAGATGAATTTGTGAGGAGGAGAGGTTGACATGGGCATCACCTCAGACGAGAAATTTTTACCATTTGCACAACGGGTGAAACCGCTGTTGCAAATCGTCTACCCTGCCGAGACGGTTGAGCCCCTCACCCAAAAGCTATTTGAGTTGATGCTGCCCAATCTGCAACAGGTGGGGCGCGAAGACCTGCGCAAATGGAATCACAACAATGTCTTACTGATTACCTACGGCGACACCATCTGTAGTGAGGATGGGCGATCGCCCTTAGCGGTCTTAGCCGACTTCCTCGACGCCCATTTGCAAGACACCGTCACCGGGGTCCATATCCTGCCCTTTTTTCCCTATAGCTCCGACGATGGCTTTGCCGTCATCGACTACACCCAGGTAGACCCGGAGTTGGGTAGTTGGGACGATATTCAGCTGATCGCCCACCAATTCAACCTAATGGTGGATTTGGTCGTCAACCATGTTTCCAGCCAACATGACTGGGTCAAACAGTTCCAGGCGGGGGAGTCCCCCGGCAAAGACTATCTGATTGAAACCGACCCCGATCAAGACCTCTCAGAGGTGGTGCGTCCCCGCAGTCTGCCGTTACTCACCCCCCTAGAGACCGTAGATGGCGTCAAGCATGTGTGGAGCACCTTTAGCGCCGATCAGATTGACGTCAACTTCGCCAATCCCGACGTGCTGCTGGAATATATCCAGATCATCTTGCACTATGTGACCACCGGAACCCGCTATATCCGCCTAGATGCGGTTGCCTACCTCTGGAAAAAACTGGGCACCAACTGTATTCACCTCCCCCAAACCCATGCCGTCATTCGCCTACTGCGGGAGCTATTGCAAATCCTTGACCCCGGCATCGCCATCATCACCGAAACCAATGTGCCCAACCGCGAAAACCTGAGTTACTTCGGCAATCGCAACGAGGCCCATATGGTCTACAACTTCAGCCTGCCGCCGCTGCTGCTCAACGCCCTCATGCAAGGCAAGTCGGAGCACCTCAAAACCTGGATGATGAGCATGCCCCCCGCCCCGATTGGCTGTGCCTACTTTAATTTCACCGCCTCCCATGACGGCATCGGCATGCGCCCCGCCGAAGGGCTGCTGGCCCCGGAGGAATACCGCAGCCTCCTGGAAACCATGAAAAATTTTGGCGGGGAAATCAGCATGCGCAGCCAAGCGGACGGCAGCGAATCCCCCTATGAGATCAACATCTCTCTATTTGACGCCATGAAGGGCACCGTGGCAGGGGAAGACGAGTGGCAAATTCAGCGCTTTCTCTGCTCCCAAACCATCATGATGTCCCTAGAGGGCATCCCCGCCTTTTATATCCATAGCTTGCTCGCCACCCACAACTACAACGATGGGGTCGCCGCAACGGGTCGCAATCGCACCATTAACCGCTACAAGTGGAACCTTGAAGCCTTGACAACCCAACTCCAGGACGCCTCTTCCCCCCATGCCACTGTCTTGAAGGAGCTAAAGCGGCTGATCAAGATTCGTCGCCGCCAGCGGGCCTTCCACCCCAACGCGACCCAATATACCCTGCACCCCCTCAACCCCGCCCTGTTTGCCTTTTGGCGGCAGAGCATGGCGCGGGACCAGAGTATTTTTTGTGTCCACAACCTGAGTAAACAGCCCCAGGACCTACAGCTCACCGATATCAACCTGGTGAGTACCGATGACTGGACCGACCTAATTAGTGGTAATCCGATTATGACCGTGGGCAATTGCTACCAATTGGCCCCTTACCAATCGCTCTGGATTACCAACAAAATTGACTCAGCCACGGATAGCGCCACGCCCGATCCTTTGGTCGGGGGCTATTGATTCGGTCAAGGATATATCATGGAAACTTGGCTTTTTTGTTTGGATGGCGAGTACGCTCCATGACTCAGGTAACGCAACTTTCTGGCCGTGGTCTTCCGTTGACCGGGGACGACATTGATACCGATCGCATCATCCCCGCCCGATTTTTGCGATGTGTCACCTTTGACGGGCTGGGGGAGCAGGTGTTTGCCGACGATCGCGCCCAAACCGGGGGTGCCCATGCCTTTGATCAAGCCCCGTATCAAGGGGCGGAGCTGTTGGTGGTCAATCGTAACTTTGGCTGTGGCTCCTCTCGGGAACATGCCCCCCAAGCGATCTCCCGCTGGGGCATCAAAGCCCTCATTGGCGAGAGCTTTGCGGAAATTTTCTTTGGTAACTGCGTGGCCATGGGGGTCCCCTGCGTCACCGCCACCGCTGAGGGGGTGCAGACTTTACAGCAGTGGATTACCGACCATCCCCAAGAATCCTTGACCCTCGACCTCACCACCCTGACCGTGCAGTTTGGCGACCAAACCCTGCCGGTGACCCTAGCCGACGGCCCCCAGCAAATGTTTTTGGAGGGCATGTGGGATGCCTGCGGTCAGTTGGTGGCCCAAGCCGATGCGGTGCGCCAGACAGCAGCCCAATTACCCTATGTTTCCTGGGGTTAGCATCCCGAGGGGGCTAGGTTTTTAGCCTTGTCAAACGGCTCTGGAAATCTCCCCCCAAGGGGTGCCGTTCATCACCTGTTAAGCGACCCGCATCAGCAACCGCCCGCTACGTTTGCCTGGAAATTTCCTGCGTTGCTTCGCTATATCGATGTTCGGATCATTGTTCTGGCGATCGCACCAGGGACTCAATGAATTCTGGAGCCGGTTCCACTAACGCCCAGGTTCCGTCCGGCTGTTTTCGTAACGTTGAAAACACCAACACCTGCCCCCGGCCCAGGCTCTGACCTTGGGCCAGGCGACCTAAATTGGGTCGAGCTAACCCACACACTCGAAACAGGTAGGCGGGGACTTCTGCACTGGAAATATAGATGCAACCCGAGTCCTGGGACTCGGCTGGAAAAACATCGCCACTAAAGGGCATATAGACGCGATCGCCCTCCAGATCCAAAGCAATATCCCCCAGCCCCCCTTGGACTTGATACCCGCCAATCTCATCGCCATAACTCAGCTGCCAGTCTTGATAAACCTGGATCGTCAGCGGCTCCACTGGGGGACGCCGCCAGCCACAGCCCACCATCAATAGCCCTAGGGAGCCAGCCAAGAGCCAGCGCTGCCCCTGGAAAACGACCCGCCATCGAGTCATCGCCGCGTTCTCCCCGTTGAAATCCCCACACAGATCGCCGCCAACAAAAAGGCTCCCGCCCCCAAACCTGCTCTGATTCCAGGGGATAGAGCCGACGTGCCCCCAACGAGCGCCCCAAATAGGCTAGAGGCTAAGGCTCCGCCACTAAAATAAATGCCCGTTCCCAACCCCGCTTTTTCCACCGGCACCATGGATAGGGCAAATGGAATCGTGCCGTTAGAGACCAAACTAAAGGACGCCCCAAACAGGGCGGCTAGCACCATACCCATCGCCGTGCTGTGGATGGCCACAACTGCGGCACAGACCAAGGCCATCCCACTGAGACCCACGATCATGGCACGTCGGTTGCCAAGGCGCACCGCCACGGCCCCAGCGGGGATAGCGGTGAGCGCCAGACTCACAAAAATTGTGCCCATGACGGTGGCTGGGTTGGCGTCCGGCACTTGCCCCTTTAGCACCATGGGAAAGGTACCCATAATCAAACGAAAGCCGAGGGTTACCCCCACTCCCGTCCCAAATACCCAGAGTAAGCGGCCCCAGGGTAATGTCCACACCCCACCAGCCGCAGGCGCAGCGCTTGCTACGTCGCGATTGGGGCCGACTAGCCCCAGGACGAGCGCGGCAACAATCAACACCCCCGAGCCCATGCCAAAGGCCACCATGGGTCCGAGACCCAAAATAAACTGACTGGCAAGGGGACCCATGGCCCCTGCCAATCCCCCCACCAAGGTTAAAATCCCGGCGGCTAAGGGCAATTGAGTACGGAAGGCATAACGCCCCAACAGGGAAAGGGCGGGGCTACGAAAAACCGTCATGGCCAAGGCCCAGGCCACCAACATCAAGGGCAATACCCAGCGTAGTAACGGTCCCTGGCCCCAAAACAGCACGGTGGGAATGGCCAGAAAACAGCCCGCAGCAATCACGACCCCAAGACCAATCAAGGGAAAACGACTGCCCACCTGGTGTTGAAAGCGGTCAGAGAAACTGCCCATTAAGGGCTCCATCACCATCGCCAGCAGATTCTCAATGATGAGTAAACCGGTGGCAAGCGCTTTGGGAAACCCAAAGCTCTCTAGCAATTGCACTAAATAAAGGTTGTAAATCACCCAGGTGAGGGCAATTGCCCCTTGCACCAAGGCTAGGCCACAGACCTGGGCCCACAAAATCGAGGACCCTCGGGAGGCAATATTGGAAGACATGGCACGTTAAAGACTTAGCAATCGAGGCGACAGCGTCCCCAACCTATCAAACACACCCCCATGGGCTCCACTGTCCCTACAGAAGTTAACCGATGGCAACGGGATACCTGGGTCAGGGTTGTAATTTCCTGAGGTGGAGACCGCCCTGCTGAGGAACCCTGTGACTTCAGCAGGAGCACCACTTGTTTATTAAGGCCGTTCGTTAGGCCGCGTAGTCAAAGAGCGTATCCAGGTAGATGCGATTGACCCGGCGATCGCCCCCGCCATTTTGCATCAAAAACAGAGACAAGGCCGCACAGAATGCACGCTGCTGACTCCAGGCCGCATGGGACTCCAGATAACCCTGCAAAGATTCATGCAGCTCCTCCGGAATTTCCACCAACAGACTAACCATAGGACTGCTCATCCAGGCCTCCTTAAAAACACCACAGGCAGCTAGACACCCGAAAACAGCACCTCCATGAGACGAGTCGCCCCTTGCCTCCAACCGTTGCAGAGACAGGAAATGACTTGGCCCCACAGGCACGATGTTTCCTGGTCGCATCATTCTGCCTACCCCCACTAGGAACTGTCAATGTTGCCAAATATTGCAGAATCGGCCTTAACATCTCACCACCAACGAAAGAATCAACCTTTCACGGCAGAGAAGTTTACATTTATTTATATTTGCAGCAAAAATAATTGCCTTTGAGGCCATCCTCCATAATCCACAGGGGAACGGGTTTAGGGCCGACAAGCGATTAACCTGTGGAAAACGCCCTTACACCTGTGGACAAACTGTGGAAGGTTTAGGGAAAGGCCGCTCTTTTTGTAAAGCTTTGTCAAACATCTGATTGGGTGGGCAATGCTGATTGAACTGCTACCACCTGCTCCGATTTGTCAGGGTTCTCAGACCGGCCTCAGCCATTGGCACCATGACCATGGTCCACTGAGACAGGCTCGTGGAGGGGTTAAAGTTGACTTGAACGCTGTGCCCTACACGTCAGCCCAATCGCTATACACTGCGGCTTGGCCAGCGTATTGGTGCTGGGCATCCAGTAGATTCCACACCGTGACGTTCCGAATCCAAAATCGCCGCCCCCCTTTAGAAATCCGAATCCCGGCGTAGCCCGAGATAAACCCCTGGGTCGAGACCGCCGCTAAGAGTCGGTCTCGCTCGGCCTGAGTGGGGGGCTCTGCCGATCGCCGCGACGGTAACTGGGTAAACTCCGACCAGGTCATTTCAAACAACGCCAAAGCGGCTGGATTACCGTAGGTAAACACCGGATCGGTCGCGGCATTATGGGAGACCACCACAAACGGCGCATCGTAAATCTGACGGGCTGCTGCCTCTAGGCTCAGCCCCTCATCCACTAGATGTTTACCGAGATAATGGTGATAGCTCTCCCGCAGCACCTGGACATGGGCAGCCAGATAGTGGTTGGCTGCACTGGGTTCCGGAAAAGCAAGCATGGCTTTGATGACATCGTTTTACAGGTTCAGAAACTGTCTTAGACAATGTCCTGACTGTTGCCCAGTAACGCGGCTAGTTCATGCTGCTCAATGGGGGGTTTGGCAGGATCAGCCTGACGAATATCGGTAATTAGCCAATCCAGGGCTGCCGCTTGCATATCAATGGATGCACCGGTTTTATCGACGCAGTAGCGCCCAAACACCAGTTTGTCCACCAAGCGGACCCCAGGGCCAATGCGGGAGTATTCAAAAATAACGCTGCGATCAACGATCGCATTACTGCAAATGCAGCAGTTAGGACCGATCATGCTAGGGCCAATAATGGTGGCTCCATCCTCAATTTGAGCCATGCCGCCGATATAAACGGGGCCTTCGACATTAATGCGATCCCAGTTGGCTCTGACATTCATGCCCACGTAAACCCCCGGTCGAATTTCATGGCCGGGAATATCCACCAAGTTGACTTGACCGGTCAGCACATCTTGGATAGCTTGCCAGTAATCAGGCACCTTACCAATATCGACCCATTCAAAGTCCATGCGAATGCCGTAGAACGGGGCATTGTCAGCCACTAGTTTTGGAAACAAGTCACCACCAATGTCAAATTCAACCCCTGAGGGAATGTATTTAAACACTTCGGGCTCAAAGATATAGATGCCGGTATTGATGTCGGTGCTCAGGGCCTCCTCGACCTTGGGTTTTTCCTGGAATGACTTGACGCGGCCATCCTCATCCGTGACCACCACCCCATAGCTAGGCACCTGTTTGAGGGGGACAGATTGCATCACAATAGTGGCGATCGACCCCTTTTCTCGATGTTGGCGTAGGGCTTCGGTCAAATCCAAATCAATCAAGGCATCGCCACAAAGCACCACAAAGGTGTCATCAAAGAAGGGGTAAAAATCTTGAATTTTCCGCATCCCTCCAGCTGAGCCCTGGGCTTCCCCCACCAGCTTGCCATCGACAATACGGCCTTCGAAGGAGTAAGCCAACTCAACCCCAAACCGCTGGCCATCGCGAAAATACCCTTCAATTTCATTGGCCAAATGGCTGACGTTCACCATGACTTGGTTAAACCCATGCTGGCGGAGAAGTTCCAGCAAAAACTCCATGACGGGTTTTTGCAAAATGGGAATCATGGGCTTGGGGACCGTATAGGTAATGGGACGTACCCGAGTTCCCTTGCCTGCGGCCAGAATCATGGCTTTCATAGGGTATCTATTCCTCTTTTGCTGCTCTCAGATGTGGTTTGGATCAGATTGACAAGGCTGGGGGCCTGATTTCCGTTGACAGATCTAATCTGGGGTTTGATGGAAAGCTCACGCCCAAGGATAACGTTAACGGTTATTGAAACGTGATTACTCCGGTTTATGACTAATGACATTGTTTCTGAGATACCCGGCAGACCCGCACCCTTGTGCAATTAGAGAATGCCCTCCTGTCAAGGTGACGCCACAGGAAAACGTATCAAAACAGGTTGAAGTACTTGTAGAACTTACGTCTTGAGACGAAGATCAAGGTGCTGAGCTTCTCGATCAGGCTGGTGGTCCACTAAAATTTCTAACGAGAAAATGTTAGGCAACGTCTGTTTGCCTCCTTTCCCTGGTGCCGCCATAGCCGCCGCCAGGGGTCGCCAGCCTAGGCAGGGCCAGACTGCGAACCACCCCCTTGAAATAGTGCAGCAATACCCCAATCGTTTTTGTGCCGATCACCACCCATCCACAGGCCAGCGCTATCCCCTCGACCTGCCATCCAATCACCTTGCGTAGGACCGGGCTCGATGGGCCACCGTCATGGGCCTCATCCGTGGGCTAATCTAGCCCTATAATCTGGCAGGCATTATCGCGTGCCGAGGTTTAAGTAAGGAGAGCATTGCCATGACAGCAGGGACCAAAATTGTTTTTATCTGTGGGTCAGCCTTGAAGGGGCAACCCGATCATGGCAACTTGCAAGCTGCCCCCTTTCTAGGCGCAGCTAAAACTGCCCCCAACTACCGCCTCCATGCGGTTAAAGACGGCTGGCACCCTGGCATTTACGCTGTTGAGGTTGGAGGCATTTCTATTCCGGGCGAGCTTTACCAGCTAACAGCCGAGCAATATGAGCATCTCGTCTCTACCGAACCCCCCGATATGTATCCCGCTGACGTGATTCTGGATAATGGCGAGACGGCGATCGCCATGTTGTATCCCCAGGCGTTAATCGAGGCGCAGGGTTGGCCTGATATTTCCAGCTATGGAGGTTGGGTCGCCTACAAAGTAAGTGCCCAGTAGAGAGCAAGTGCCCAGTAGAGACAGCGAACCCAAATTCAATTCCCCGATTTCAGCAAGGCCGTACCGACAGCCTTGCCCTAGCGCCTTTCCAATCGGTCATGATCCGGGGTAAGAAAACCCTGGAATTTAGCGTTGTTCTAAATGCAGGGTTGGCTCAAGCCGTAATAAACCAGGCAGTTTCCGGCAGACGTTTAATCTTCATGCTCCTCAAAGGGGTCGGTAAGCTGCTTGGCTGGGGGGCCAAAGGCCGTGTAAACTGCAAAGGCGGTGAAGGCAATAAGCACAGTACCTACAGAGATAATAAGAACTGTTGCGGGTTCCATCGGTTCTTTTCCTTGAGAAATTGTCTTTGCCTTATAATATTACAAACTATGAAGTGGTGTACACACGGTTAATCCATGGCACAACA
>CAYGVA010000045.1:0-23858 GCA_964353225.1 uncultured Leptolyngbya sp. | reverse complement strand
AAGCCAGATCTCCCGAAAAAGTCCCCTTCGACTCCGCTCAGGGGACGGTTACCGTATTTGTTTTCCAAATGCGAATTGTTTTGTCGGAACTGGCACTTGCAATGAGTTTGCCTGTCCGATGTACTGCAACAGAAGTCACTGCATTGGTATGTTCTGTTAGGGTGCATTTTAGGATGCCAGTTTTTGCATCCCAAAGTCGCACGCTGCCATCAGTACTGCCACTAATAATGGTTCGATTGTCCGGAGCGATTTTGACTGAGTTCACCTCTTGTAGGTGTCCTTTAAGGCAATGAATACCTGCCCCTGTGCCGACGCTCCAGAGACGCACAGTCTTATCCTTACTTGCGCTTGCAAGCAATAGTCCATCTTGGCTAACTGCAACACAGTTGATAGTACTTTGATGACCCGATAGCGTTCGAGTTACTTTTCCTGTCTTGATGTCCCACAATCGAATTTTATTGTCCAGTCCACCACTGATTAAAAGAGTTTCATTGGGAGTGATAGCAACAGATTTGATGACTGATACTGAGTCTAGGAAGCTCTTGATTAATGTGCCCTTGTCTAATTTCCAAAGATTAATAGTTTTGTCTTTGCTGCCGCTAGCAAGGAGCCATCCCTGATGGCCAATGGCGACACTCGTTACTCCCCGTCCGTGACCCTTTAATGTGTGTAGTCGCCGCCCTGCTGTTAAATTCCACACCTGTACCGTATTGTCGTCGCCGCAACTGACCAAAACTTGTCCTTTTGCGCTGATGGCGACCTCATTTACCCCACGTCGGTGCCCTTGCAAGGTAAACATGGTATTACCTGTTTGCAGGCTCCAGACCTTAATGGTGTCATCGAGGCTTCCGCTCACTAGGGTGGGTGTGCGTGGGTTAAAGGCTACGGTGGTTACCCATGATTTGTGTCCTTGTAAAACGCCCACGCATTCCCAACTCTGGGCTGATTGTAGAGATGATAGAGGTTGAGTTTTTTCTTGGCTTACTGAGATTTCTGGGGCGGGATCTATGGCGGTTATGACTTCTTCCTGAGATTGGGTGAAAGGTGCCATTGCTGGTGAGATGCCTAATTCTGTTCCCTTGCGAGAGAGTCGTCCGGTGGGCTGCTGGCGGACCCAGCCGGGCACGTTTCCTGACAATCGGGGTAATTGGGATAACGCCTTCAATACTTCTGGTGCCGTTTGATAACGCTCGCTAACTAAATCTTTGACCAAGCGATCTAAAATCTGTCCGAATTCTTTACTGAAAGACAAGTCTTGCTGAGATAAGTATTCTCGCCAACGCCAGCACCCATCCATCGGGTCATATAGCCGCTCTGGTTTGCATCCGGTCATTAGGTGCAGGCAAGTCGCACCTAGGCTGTATAGGTCACTGCAGGGATAGGCATGACCCCCACGCAGTTGTTCGATGGGTGCATAGCCCTCGGTCCCGATGCGGGTGCCTGGCTCTATGAGTAGCAAGGCATCTCCGAATTGTTTGGCAATTCCAAAATCGATCAGAAAAATCCGGCGATCCGTTTCCCGGCGAATGATATTGGTTGGGGTGATGTCTCGATGGACGACACTATGGCCGTGAATGAATGCTAGGACGGGGAGTAAATCTTGAAGTAGGTTTCGTATGCCAGCCTCATCAAGTGGGCCTTGCTGCACGATTTCTTGCAACAAGGTTCTGCCATCAATAAATTGTTGTACTAGGTAGAGATATTGGTCTTGTTCAAAATAGGCCAGTAATGTTGGAATTTGACTGTGCTCTCCCAAGTCATGGAGGCGTACAGCCTCTTGATTAAAGAGCTGTACTGCCTTTTTGAAGGCTTTATCACCCTGGGCTTGGGGTGCAAACTGCTTGATGACACAAGGGGCGTTTAGGCGATCCCAGTCTTCGGAGAGGTATGTCCGCCCAAACCCCCCCTTGCCGAGTAATCGCATGGGGCGATAGCGCCCTCGCAGTAGCTTGACTAGGGGGGTTCCGCAAGTTCGACAGCTTTCAGCGGTTTCGCGATTGTTGGGCTGTGTACAGTTGGGATTTAAGCAGCAAATCATGCAACTGAAGTCGCCTTGGAGGATGAGCAGGAACCATATCTAAACAGAAAGCAGTGCTTTAAGGGTATTGACAGGTCTTTACTGCATCATCTATCTATAGCTGATGGTGCAGTAAAGACCTGTATCCTCAGGGAAGTTCTGCTGAGATGGTTATGCAGCTAGGAAAACTAGGCAGTACGTCCAGGACATCAGCTGAATAGTAGTTGCAGTGAAGCCACACTTCTGATAGTACGACAAGATACCTAGCAATTTTGCTGCATCTAAATTAAGCATAGTCCAGATTTTCCAATGCTTGACTGAGCAGAGTAAAATCGTTGCTTGGGCATATATTCCATCTCTACTATGGGTTGGCTAGCATGCCCTAATCTATCCAGCGGGGTGCTGATTTTTGTGGCTTTAGGCCCACTGAGTTTGGACCTACCTTGAGGCAGCTTGTAACGCTGTACAGTTGTTAAAAGATTTATGAGAGCCTGCTAGGACGCTATGACTTTGGCCCAGCCTCCCCATAAAAAAGCTAAGGCCCTTCGTGCTGGTGCTCGACGCCCTGCTAGGGAGCTTTGCAGCGATTGTGGCCTGTGTGATACCTATTACATTCACTATGTGAAAGAGGCGTGTGCCTTTTTGAATCAACAGTTTCCTGAGCTGGAGCAGCAGACTCATGGCCAATGTCGTGATTTGACCCAGCCAGATGACTGGTACTTTGGGGTCCATCAGGACATGGTGGCTGCCCGTAAGCAAGATCCGATTCCGGGGGCTCAGTGGACTGGGATTGTCAGCACGATCGCGATCGCCATGCTGACAAAGGGCTGGGTCGAGGGAGTGGTCTGTGTCCAAAATACAGATACTGATCGGTTTCAACCCAAGCCGGTGATTGCCCGTACCCCAGAGGAGATTTTGGCGGCGCGGGTGAACAAGCCCACCCTGTCTCCCAACTTGTCTGTCCTAGAGCAAATCGAGCAATCGGGTTTGAAACGGCTCTTGGTTATTGGTGTTGGGTGCCAAATCCAGGCCCTCAGGGCGGTTGAGCAACAGCTGGGTCTCGAAAAGCTATATGTCTTAGGAACCCCCTGCGTTGATAATGTCACCCGAGCTGGGCTGCAGAAGTTTTTAGATACGACTAGCCGCTCCCCGGATACCGTTGTCCATTACGAGTTTATGCAGGACTTTCGGGTGCATTTTAAGCACGAAGATGGTTCCACTGAGACAGTGCCCTTCTTTGGCCTCAAAACCAATCAGCTCAAAGATGTATTTGCCCCCTCTTGCATGAGCTGCTTTGACTATGTGAATGGTTTAGCCGATTTAGTGGTGGGCTACATGGGTGCCCCCTTTGGCTGGCAATGGATTGTGGTGCGCAATCCTCGGGGGCAAGAAATGCTGGACTTGGTGATGGATCAGCTGGAGACGCAGCCTGTAGCGACCAGCGGCGATCGCAAAGCTGCCGTACAGCAAAGTATTCCTGCCTATGACCAGGGGGTCACGCTACCGATGTGGGCCGCCAAGTTGATGGGTGTCGTTATTGAGAAAATCGGTCCCAAGGGATTGGAATACGCCCGCTTTTCCATTGACTCCCACTTCACCCGCAATTATCTCTATGTGAAGCGCCATTACCCTGAAAAGCTAGGGGCACATGTGCCGGAGTTTGCTAAACGTATTGTTGAGCAGTACAAGCTCCCTAAAACTTAGCGATCGCCTTAAAGTCCGAGTAATCGCAGCAGTCCGATAGGAGCTGGCAGCATCTCCCCTCTGAAATCTAAGAGCTGTACGAGTAAGAGGTAGCCGATCGCGAGTGAAACTGACACAATGCCGGTGATGACAGCTACGATCTTTGAGCGGTTCATATCTATATATTTTGTATGGAACGGGTACGTAACTGGACTGGAGAGCAATTTATCTGAGGCGCAACCGGACCTGCCCCATCGCGTCAAGGTCAATATTTAGCTTTACATAGATTGACTATGAGTACATCGCTATCGCTACCCTTGTCTGCTGATCCGACCCCCTCCATCGCGGTCCAGACCCGTAACCTGACCAAAACCTACCGCACCGGTTTTTGGCTGAACCAAACGGTTACGCCCCTTCGCAAATGCGATCTGACCGTTCACCAAGGGGAGACCTTTGGTTTGCTGGGGCCAAATGGAGCCGGAAAAACCACCCTGCTTAAAGTTTTACTGGGTATTACCCGCCCCACCACAGGGCAGGCTCAGATTTTGGGCCACCGTGTGGGCGATCGCTCAGTCAAGCAACGGGTGGGTTATCTCCCCGAAAATCCCTATTTCTATGACACCCTGACCGGCTGGGAACTGCTAGAGTATGCGGCGGGTTTATTTAGCCTATCCACCTCGGTTAAGCGTAAGCGCATCCCCGACTTACTGGATCAAGTAGAGTTGCCCCGTAAAATTGCACGCACCAAGCCCTTGCGTCAATATTCTAAGGGCATGTTACAGCGCATTGGTTTGGCCCAAGCCCTGATCAATGATCCAGACATTGTCTTTTTAGACGAACCCATGTCGGGGCTAGACCCCATCGGGCGATATCGGGTGAGGGAAGTGATTTTGTCCCTCAAAGCCCAGGGTAAGACTATTTTTTTTAACAGCCATATTTTGTCTGATGTCGAACTGATCTGCGATCGCATCGCCATTTTGGCCCAGGGACAACTGATCTGTAGCGGTAGTCTGGCCGAATTGTTGGGTACGACCCAACAATATTTCGCCCAGGGGCGTGGTGGGCGACTAGAGATTTTAGAGACCTGGCTACAAGATTTAAGCTTTCAGCAAGGGCTCTGGCAAGGCTATCTCCAGGGTGATCCCTACGACTTTATGTCCAGTGTCCGGGGCATGGGCGGTGCCATCACAACCCTTACCCTTAACCAGCAGTCCTTAGAAACATTTTTTTTGGCCCAAATCCATCCCGCCCCCAGCGATACCCCATCGTCATAACCGCATTCCATTGGTCACCAAAGCCTCGAAAATCAGGCCAGCCAAGCCCCACAAACTTTTGACGCCCCCTGATCGTTTTGTTAAAACAGACGGGTAGCCTATTGCCTAAAGGTAGCCATACATACTGTTGACTTCTGATGCAGTTACCTTTAAGCAGAGAGCTGCATCCATGCGGTTAGCGGGTGATTTGATCCCATGATCTGGGCTCCTGCTGCCACATCGCCATCAGGTTTCCGTAGGTTACTGGCCGGGTCTACCTGAGGTAGGCCATTTGTTTTGTTAACGCCACTAAAGCTCACAGCGATGGTTTAAAAGACCCTCGCTGCATTGAAACAGGTAGTTGTTATGTCCTTTCTCCATCGTGCTATGGGTCGTATCGGGCGCTTTCCCCAACAGGTAATGCGTCAGACGATGCAGCGACTATTGCGCTTGTTGTTTCAACTGCAAGGACAGCGGCGGCGTTGGGCCCGGTCAGGATTTGTATTCCCTACAACGGTCTTGCTGCTATTAGTCGTGGCCCTTACCGCTAGCGCCCTCACCTATCGGGCCTATAGTCGTAGTGGTCAAGCGATTTTAGAGCGCCAACAGCAGGTCATCACCAACGCCACAACCCCAGCCATTGATCGGGCGAAAGCCAAGCTCGACTATCTCCTCACCCAAGATGATCGCTCCCCCCGTAAGGTGCCCACCAGCGATCAGATGGTGGCGATGCTCAAGGCCACGGTTACCGAACCTAGTCTTGAGGTTATTGCCGAGCCCCTAGAGCCAGACGGTCGTGATCTTTATACTTTGCCCGGTGAAGAGCGCTTAGACATTGATGGTGATGGCAATGCAGATAATGCCTGGTATTTCACCAGCGACCTCAATAACGACGGCACCGTCGCCGATGACGAAGTTGTGGTTTACTCGATTTTGATCGATGACAACAACAATGGTGTTGATATCAATGATGATGTCAGTGCCGCGAAAGCCCAAGCCTTAGTCACCCGCAATGGCCCGATCAGCACATCAGAAGTGACCGGAGCCTGTGTAACCGCCGGAGCCAGTGGCGGTCAGCGCAGTGCCGAAGGCTGGCAAATTGCCAGTGGCACCACCATTGAAAAGAACTTTCAGGTCGATGCGTTTGTCGCCAACCTAAATGACGTGAGCCGTACAGCCAGCACCTTAGAGTTTCAACAGGTGCGTGCTGCTGCCCGGAGTAATAAGTGGGGGGCTTGGTTTCGCTATGATTTGACCGCTTACCCTGGTGCCGCCTTCAACTGGAATGGGGCCATGCATACCCAAGGTAGCCTTGCGATTGATAGCCAATTCCAGGGCTACATGATTAGCTCGACCAACTCTTGTCTGTATGACGAGTCGGCTTCTGAAATTACCTTGGGTGCAGCAGACCCGACCAATAACTTTACCGGTCAGCTCGTACTTGGGACCGTTAATGGTTTCAACTCCCAGAGTGGTGATCCTAAGCTACACGTTGACAATAATTCCGCAACGCCGAATCAAATCACCATCAACGCATCTAGGGACTCCGTTGATAACGGCAGTGCTGAAGTGATGGATGTGATGCAAGACCCTGTGGAGGTGTACCTCAATGACACCACCACCCATGTCGACAATAGTACTTGGACCACAACGGGCGTCCACCCTAACCTCGATGGCCGAGTGCGCAACATAGGCGCGGCTGAACTCCGTTCGATTACATTAGATGATGCGTTTCGGGCTGATAACCGCTGGGGGCCGAAGCAAGTCTACGACGCTGAAGATCCCACCGATGGCAGAATTCCCACCGGCACAGACATTGGCGAAAATATCGGTTCCGTCCCTAAGCTCACTAATACGACCACTGGCTTAGATGGCTACTGGGAGCGCCAAGCCATTAGCTTGGGTACCCGCATGATTGTGGGTGAGCGATTAGAGCTCGGTAACGCCAATGGCTGGAACAATGACCCCACTGGCGGCAGTGCTGACGATGCCTTGTATCCCTCAGACGGGCTAGTGCCCAATACCCAGACATCGCCGAGCACATCTGGCAACTATGGCTATGCCGAGCAAAAGCAACGTAAAGCCCTGCGCGACAATCTAGCTGCCGTACAGGGGATGGTGATTTATCGCTACGACCTTAACAGTGGTGCCACCCCCCAAGCCTGCATTGCCGTCACTGCGCACCCAGGCACGCTCCAAACCCGCGTTAACAGCCGCACTTTCCGCACCCGGACCGATGGTGCTGATGTGATGACCGATTTCCTCACCGGTAATGGCACCAACGGCTGGGAGTTTGCGCCGGTTACCAGCGGCATGAGCGTCCCTCGGCAAAACTTAGCTAACTTTGCAGGTGATCCCCTCGGAGGAGCACCTGCCTTTGAGCCCACCCAAGACAGTAATGTCCATCCCTATCCCTACATGTCGATGTGGGGCGACTTTTCGACCCTGCGCCGGGTGCTCGCCTCTGGCAATGGCAGCCCTGCGGATCAGACCTATCAGGATTCGGCGGATTGTACTTTGGGGTTGTTGGCCTATAACTTGACTGCCGTCAAAGGTGAGTACGATGCGATTACTGCTGCAAACTGGCAGGCATTGGCGACTGAATTGACAACTGCTGGTGCCCCTGCTTTAGCGACGAGTTCCTATGAAGCTTGGCAGAGTGCAATCGCGACAGCCAGCTATCAACCTTGGGTAGAAGCTGGCTATCGATATTGGGAACTTGAGCGCGATCGCGCCTACGGGTTTGCAACGGGTCTAGGATTGCCGAATACGACTGCCGCCCAAGCCTGGGGTGCTGGTGTTTATGATCCCGCCGCTGCCACTTACACAACCTCTGCCGGTACGGTTGGAGGGGTGACGAATGGTGTGGCTGCTTATGCGGTTACTACGTCCTATGACGTCACCTGTGATCCCAACATCTTTGCCGATGCAACAGCGTACGGCATCACCAGTGAAGATGACGCCCTTAGCATGGCTTTAGCCCTTTGTCCAAAGGTGACAGAGGTTCGCTACCCGGCCTTATACTACGTCTTCCCCGTGGTGACCCACGACCAAAACGGTGGCTCCATGACGATTCCGTCTTCCACCTATGGCAAGGTCGCCACAGCCGCTTTGACCATCACAGCTGACCAGCCTGGCGGTTCAACAGGAGAGCCTTACATCTTCAACACCGTTGAAACTTACAGCCAGAACAACACCTTCACTGCTGTTGATTACACGACCGTTGCTGCTGTACCCAAAGACGCTGACGGTGGAAATTGGGTCTTGCCACCAGTTTCTTCAACCCCCGGTGCGGCATTGTCCCCTATCTGGGACGATACCAACAACAATAGTGAACCCGACACCGAACCCTTCCGGCTCGACGTGATGGGTTCTGATGGTACTACCCTCACCCGTGCCCTAGATGTGCTTGTGCTGGATAAAGGCTTGTTCGAGGGGCGTGAGTTGCTGTCGGTGCGATTGCTCGACCTCGACATTGGTGCCCTCGCCACTGCGGGGTGGCTGCCGGGTAAAGACGCAAGTGACATTGAGCACAATGGTCTTGTCTACGCTTACCGCGAAGACGCCGTGCGCGAAGACGAAATTGTGCGCCCCATCAATGCCGGTGCGACCTCTGCTGCCTGCAACAGCTACGACGTGCTGAAGGCGTATGACAGCCTCACGAGTGAGTGCTATATGACCATTACCGGCTCAGCCTTGACGGATCGCGATCCACCCCTTGCTGTCCATAAAATTAGCCTAAAGCCCATTGACTATGCCCCCGATCCCGATCGCCGCCCCCATGGCTTCCGCTTGCGGAACGGTGCGAGCCTAAATCGCGGCAGCACAGAACAGTCAGGCATAACGTTTATCACCGATAACGTGGTGGCGATTCAAGGGGATTTCAACCTGCATAGGACCGGGGCGACGGATCTGGAAGAATTTAGCGATGCGGATAAGCAGATCTTTAAGCTGGTACCAACAGCCGGTGACTTCTTCGCCAAGTTCTATGCCCGTGCGACCTTGAATTTGGGTGATTTTGCCAATTCCTCTAGTGACACTTGGCGACCTGCCGAGATTTTGGCCGATGCCATTAGTATTTACTCGGCTGGGTTCCAAGATGGCTTTGTCGAAGCAGCCTATGCCAATAATGCCGGGGGCTCGGGTGCAACAACACCCTTTCACAGTAATAGTGCGGGCTCCGGTCTCGTCTCCTATCAAAATCGCAACCCTTTTGGCTTCAGGACGGCGAGCACCAAGCTGGTTGTAGATGCAAGTACCATCCTCCGAGAAGGTGGCGGTGACACGACTGCACCAATTTACTTTGACCGTAATGGCGTTGCCTACAACACCTCCAACGACCGTTTAGTGCAGGACGATGTCGAGACAGGGAGCGACTATTATTATTGGGGGTTTGCGGGTCTGCCCGATCAGTGGGCCAACCAAGGTAGTCGCAAAACTCGTAACGATAACTTAGCGCCCGCTTCAGGGGAAATTACGGTCAATGCTCTGTTGATTAGTGGCATTGTGCCTCCGAGAGTCGGGCAGCGTTATGGCGGATTGCACAATTTCCCTCACTTTACGGAGTTTTGGGTTGGGGAGGATGTCAACATTGCTGGCGGCTTCTTCCAGTTATTCTTTAGCACCAGCGCCACGGCTCCCTACGATCAGGATGCTTGGGAAGCAAACCAGACCTCTGATGTTGGTACCAATTTATTTGAGTACTATCAAGCCCCGAACCGGGTTTGGGGTTACGACGTGGCGTTGCAATATTCGCCCCAATCACCGATCGCCTCTCGATTTACCTCCGTGGGTGATCCCCGTAGTGAGTTCTACCGAGAACTGCCGGTCGATGACCCTTACATTAAGATGCTGCGCTGTGCCGAGTACGCTGGTCCCTCTGGCAACGTGCAGATTGATCCCAAGGCCGTTTGTCCGTAGGTTTACCGGGAGGACTCCTAGCTATGACATCTCGATTCCGACAAGAGGCCCTACAGCGGCTGGGTTCCATGGTTCAACCAATGCGCTCTAGTACATCTGGCCTAACATTGATTGAATGCTTGGTGGCGATTGTGGTGATTGGCATCAGTGTTGCGGCGGTGACCCCAGCCCTCGTGCTGACCGTCGCAACCCGTATCCAAAGCCAACGGGCCGAGCAAGCCCTAACCCTAGCCCAGACTGAGATTGATCAGGTGCGCTTAGTGGTTGAGCGTGGGCAGACTGGCTATGTTGTCTCCACCCCCATTTCCACAACTGTGTTTCCGGATATCCGGAATGTTCCCCCGCCCGTCAATTTTGTGGCGATAGCGGCAACGATTGACCAAGCTGAGTTGGTTGATTTGAACGGCGATGGCGATAACGATTTTGCCATTCAGACCTTTCGCAATCCTGGGTACACCCCTTCTGGTGAGACGGATCCTATTGCCTTTGACATGGGGGTGAGGGTCTACTCCATCCAAGCCGAGCCGAACCTAGGCAGCTTAGAGTCAACCCAGGCCAGCATTGGTCTTACCTCTGGGGAAGGGGATCGACGTCGTCAGCCACTCGTCGTGCTTTACACAACGATTGTGCGTGGGGAAGCCGACTCGTCCCTCTGTGGCTATGTGAAATTACTCGACGATACGGCCTCGACATCTTTGAGCTGCAGCTAGCACATTAGAACTTTTCTAATCATGAAACCCCCTTTAACTCGATATGGGCTAGGCCGATTGCTGCTAAGAGCCCAGCAATTTCAAAAAGCAGGTTTTACCCTCCTAGAACTGTTGGTGACGCTCCTGATTGGCAGCATTATCATCGTGGGTTTGTTGCAGCTCGTGATTGAGATGCTGCAACTGGAGCGTCGTGAAACAGCAGTCGATAATACCCAAAGGGATATTCAACGAGCCTTAGACTATATTTCTTCTGATGTTCGAGAAGCGGTCTATGTGTACAACGATCCGGTCAATGTTGACGCAGTCACTCAGCTAGACGATTTGCCCGGTGCGCCCTCAACAACGGTGCTAGCATTTTGGCGGCCTGACCCCATTGACGATTCTCAGATTCCTGATTGCAGTACCGCATTTACGACTGGGTCTGCCCAGGCAGAGGAGTGCGAGGTCTTGGATGTGCGCAAAGCGACGTACACCCTGGTGGTCTATCAACTCTTAACCAATGACGCAACTACGGCATGGGAAGGCAAGGCGCGGATTGTGCGTTATGAGCTACCTAAATATCAAACGTTATCTACCTTGGCTCAGAAGCCTGGGTATCAAGAACCGATTGATGCCACTGCGGGTATTAATTTTTCCAATTGGACACCGACTGCTGCGAATACTGTTGGTAATGCAGCAGTATTGGTTGACTTTGTCGATGATCCGACTGGGCCGGTCGCCAATACCAGCTTGCTGGCCTGCCCAGTAGGTATGGACCGGAGTCCTAACGATTCTGTGGTTGCATCGACTAGCTGGACCAGCTTTTTTGCCTGTGTGCGGGACTCTAATTTGGGTGGGGCGGCCACCAACCAAGATTTAGAAATCTTTTTGCGGGGTAACTTTGAGCCCCATGATGGGGGAGGCTCTATCCGAGCGCTGAGTGAATCAAGTGGTTTGCCAACCCTCCGGGCCGGTATTCTCGTGCGTGGTGTTATCGATAAAGATCCTGACTAGTTTTCTGCCCCTGCTTAACTTGCCCAATGAGGTGACCTTCAAGCTATGAAACGCCTACGCTCTGCCCATAATTCTGCTACGGCAGGCTTCACCATCTTAGAGGTGTTGGTTGTGATGATCATCGCGGGTATTTTGGCGGCGATTGCCGCCCCAGACTGGATTACCTACCTGAATAGCCGCCGGGTCAGTACGGTGCGCGATGAGGTAAAGCAGGTTTTAGAGGATGCGCAGAGCCGAGCCCGATCTGAGCGCCGCAGCCGCACGGTCACTATCTATACCAGCGATACGATTCCAGCGATGAGCATTGGTAGTACCGCTAATGATGGGGATAAGCTTATTTTGGGGGGGGGAGAGCTGAAAGATAATATGATTGCGCTTTCCAGTGCTTCCACCACAATCAGCTTTGACTATCAAGGTTTAGTCGAGTCATCTACGACCCCTCCCTTCGTCATTAATGTTGCGACCGCTAACGGTGCAGGTCAAAAGCGATGTGTGATTGTGGCGACGATTTTGGGTAGCATCACCACCCGCGACGGTAACGCTTGCGACACGTTCACCGCCACACCTTAGTCGGTTAGGGCACCGTTCTGGGGCGGGTGATTCGTATGATACAACCAGTTTCGACGCTCCTCCTTGCCATTGTGCTATGGGGTAGCTTGGTTTTTCCACATCGAGGTCACGCGGATGGGCTGCGTGACCTCGATGTGGAGCGGTGTTTAGTCGGCTTAGATGAAAATCTGGAAGCGGCTCGATCGGATTGTTTGGCGACGATTGATGTCCTGATTCAAGCTGCCATAGAGGCCAGTGTGGGGATTTCTGGTGGCGGTCTGCCTGCGGGGGTTGCCAATTTTCAACAGGCGCTGATCTTGGCGCGACGAGTCGATAGCCCAGCGGCAGAAATTAGGATTTTTCATGGATTAGGGCAGGTTTATCATCATCTGGGGCGATATCCCCAGGCGTTAGAGCAGTATGAGGCGGCATTGACGTTAGCGAGATCGCTGAATGAACCGCTGTTAATAGCCCAATCTCTGATGGGTTTGGGGCGGGTTTACGGTGGTTTTGGTAACCTCGCCGAATCGCTGGCCACCCTGCAGTCTGCCCAAACCTATTTTGAGCAGGGTAATGATGCGCTGGGGGTCGCCCATAGCTGGCTGGAGCGGGGCCATCGGTTATTGTCGGCGCGGCAATATGCGGAGGCCCAGAGCCACTATGAAACCGCTCTCGCCCAGTACGTTGCCTTGGCGAATCGGGCTGGGGAGGCTGATGCGCTACAGGGATTGGGGACTGTAGTGCAACGGCAGGACCGTCTCGATACGGCTTTGGGCCATCAGCAAGCGGCGCTGGCGTTGTATGAAACCTTGGCAGATGGGGCGGGGACCCAGGCTACGCTCACCAGCATTGGTGGCATCTATCACTTGCAGCGACGTTATGAGGCGGCGATCGCCGCTTATGAGCAGGCTTTGGCGATCAGCTTACAGCGCAATCAATTGGCCGATGAGGCCACCCTCTGGCAAAACTTAGGGCTGAGTCATACCCGTCTCGGGGATGGTGATGCGGCGATTTCGGCTTTTCATCAAGCCGCTACCCTCTATGAGGTATTGGGGTATCGGGGTCTGCAAGGGGAAAGTCTTAGCAATATTGCTCAGCTTTTGGCTGAGCAGGGTCAAACAGAATTGGCGATTGCCCTCTATAAGGAGGCCATTGCTGTGTTGGAGGCGGTGCGACAAGATTTGCGGGTGCTGCCCCTAGCCCTACAGCGGGCCTTTCCCCAAACCTTTGCGGGGACCTATCGGGCCTTGGCTGATTTGCTGTTGAGCCAAGATCGCGTGATTGAAGCCCAGCAAGTCTTAGAGCTGTTGCGGGTGCAAGAAATTGACGACTATTTGGATGATGTGCCGGTCGCAGCCGCAGACCCCTTAGGGGCCGGAGCCCTACCCTCTGAAGTTGGTTTGGTCGATCTCTATAACCAGACCGTGGCCCAAGGGCGAGAGCTGGCTCAGTTGCGGCAAATTCCTCGCCGCGATCGCACCGAAATTCAGCAGCAACGCATCGCTGCATTGGTGACTAACCAACAGTCTCAACGGGCTAACTTCAATGACTTTATTCGCAGTGCCGATGTCCAGGCTTTAGTTCAAACCCTGGATGCCAACAGTCAGGGGCAAAACTTGGACCTGCGGGATTTGTCAGCCTTGCAAGACAACCTGCGCCAGCTTGATCAGGCCGTGCTGCTATATCCTCTGATTTTGGAGGATCGCCTAGAGCTTGTGCTGGTCACAGCCGATGCCCCGCCTGTGCATTACACGGTGCCAGTCACGGCTAACGAATTGCAGCAAACCATTGCCCGCTTAGGCGTTGCCCTCACTAGCCCAACGGGGGATGTGCAAACCCCCGCCCGCCAACTCTATGACTGGCTCATGCGTCCGTTGGAGGGGGCCTTAGCCCAGGCCGATGCGCAAACCCTGTTGTATGCCCCCGATGGACAATTGCGTTACGTGCCGCTAGCGGCCTTGCACGACGGCAACCAATGGTTGGTGGAAAACTACCGCGTTACGAACCTAACGGCGGCGAGTCTGACGGATTTTGATGCGCCCCCGGCCACGGTCCATAGTTTGTTAGCGGCAGCCTTTAGCACAGGACAATATCAGGTGACGGTGGGTACCCGGCAAGTGAGTTTGGCCGGTTTACCCTTTGCTGGGGTTGAGGTAGAGACGTTGGCGGCGGTTTTTGCTGATTCCACAGTGCTACTTAACCAAGCCTTTGACCCAGCCACTACCATTCCCCAACTGGATGATTACAGCCTGGTGCATTTGGCCACCCATGCGGAATTTTTGCCAGGGGATCCAGAGGCGTCGTTCATTTTGTTTGGCAATGGCGATCGCGTCACCCTCCGCGATGTGGCGACTTGGAGCCTGCGCAATGTGCAACTCGTGGTGCTCAGTGCCTGCCAAACTGGCGTGGGGGGCACCCTCGGCAATGGGGAAGAAATTTTAGGATTTGGTTATCAATTGCAGCGGGCCGGAGCCCATAGTACGATCGCATCGCTTTGGTCTGTGGATGATGGCGGCACCCAAGCTCTGATGACGGCGTTCTATCAAACCCTGAGCCGGGGGACCTCGAAGGCGGAAGCCCTGCGTCAGGCCCAACTGGCCTTACTGAATGATGATCAGGCGATTCTTAGCCAGACTCAACGGAGCATTGGGGTGGTGCCCGTCGCCGGTACGGGGCGTAATGCCCAGATCCCCAGTTCGTTTAGCCATCCTTACTATTGGGCTCCGTTTATTTTGATTGGCAATGGCCTTTAACCAGTGCGGTTGCTGGTACTCGATGGCGGCAGTCACTGCACTATTTCGGGGTCTAGCCTCCCTGCTGTTCGCAATAGCAATGTTGGAACTGATGCCCTCAGGCCCTAGGCTTAACCCAGCCGTTCGCCGCTCAAGATAAACAGGGGGTTAATCGCCCGAAAGACTTGCTGCTGCCCTCGGGTTTCGAGGCGATTGATGGTGGGTTGCACAATTTCTACATTGCGGACCCTCAGTTCGGCAAAGGCTTCAGAAAGACTATAGAGGGTTTGTAGGGTGTTGGTGGTGACGACAATGCGCCCCCCTGCGGGCAGATATTGCCAGGCGGCTTTGAGGATCTCCTTGAGTGCTCTTCCCCCTTCGATCAAGATGCAATCTGGGGAGGGGGTCAAATCGGTGAAGCAGTCGGGGGCGGTCCCTTCTACGACCGTGACATTGTTGACCCCAAAGCGATCGCAGTTTTGTCGAATTAAATTAACGACCTCAGCGTCCCGCTCTATTGCAACCACCTGGCCCTTGGGACAGAGCAGCGCGGCCTCAACCACCAGGGTGCCGGTGCCTGCCCCCACATCCCATAGGACGGCATCAGCCATGAGCCTGAGGGCTCCGACAATGAGTAGCCTGAGTTCTCGCTTACTAATGGGAATGCCAGGGAGCTGCTCAAAGAGGACATCGGGAATGCCAGGGGTGGCATAGGGCCAAATCGGGGCCATAAATGCAGTGGAATCCTGTATCGGAATACAGAGCCAACCTAACAGGCCCATCTGTCCTGGGGCTAGGGTTGAGCCACAATCTGCAATGTGGCCAAGGCTGGATCAGCTAGCCCGGTGATGGTGCCCCCAGCCTGGTGAACGGCCTGCAAATGGGCGATCGCACCAGGGGTTATCACCTCCCCTGGCAGTACCACCGGGATGCCAGGGGGATAAGGACAGAGGGCGACGGCGCTGATCTGATCGATCGCCGCCGCCGTGCCCACGGTGTGTTGGGGGGCAAAAAAAGCATCCCGAGGGCTGAACGGTGGTTGGCTGAGGCGGGGTAAGGGTGGGTTTGGAGGAGGGGACGGCCGCTGTCTGTGGGGCGCTAGGGTATGGGCGTGATCGACTAGAGCCTGGAGGGCCTGGATAAATTGGTCTCCATCGGCAACCGTATTCCCCATCGAGAAGATGCTGGTGAGATGGCTCAGGGTGGGTAACTCGACCGTGACCCGATGTTGGTGATGCAGATAGTCGTCGGCGGTAAAACCGGTGATGTTGAGGGGTGAGACATCTAGGGTGAGACGGGTGGGATCTAAGGCAAAATTGCCAGGGTTCGCCGCGACCATGGCCGCGCTGAGGGGACGGAGTGGCGCTAAGGGCTGGCAGCGCGATCGCACCGTGGCCACCAGGTCGAGCGTCTGGTCGAGTAAGGCGTGACCCGCTGAGGCCATCTGGTGGCGGGCGGCATCTAGGGAGGCCAGCAGCAGGTAATTGGGGCTGCTGGATTGGGTCATGGCCAGGGCACGGCGGAGGCGATCGCGGTTGACCCCTGTGCCTTGGACATGCAGCATGGCCGCCTGGGTCAAAGCTGACAGGACCTTGTGGGTGGATTGAACGACAATATCTGCGCCAGCGGCCAAGGCATCTTGGGGTAAATCGGGGTGAAAGTGGAGGTGGGGGCCATGGGCCTCATCCACGATCAGTAAAGCCCCCCGTTGGTGAACCGTCCGGGCGATCGCGGCGATGTCGCTACAAATACCCTCATAGGTCGGGGAGACCACGACAACGGTTCTAATTTCGGGATACCGCGCTAGGGCAACGGCGATGCTCTCGGCGGTCACACCATAGGCCAAGTCCCAATCGGCCCGATAGGTGGGACTGAGATAAATCGGGTCAGCCCCGGAGAGCACCAAGCCCGACAACACGGACCGATGGGCATTGCGGGGGATCAAAATGCGATCGCCCGGCCCACGGGTCGCCAATATTGCCGCCTCGATACCACTGGTCGAGCCATTGGCTAGAAACCAGGTCTCCTCCGCCCCAAAAGCCTCTGCCGCTAGGCATTGCGCGGCTTGGATGGGGCCTGTAGGGGCAAATAAATTGTCTAACCCAGGAATCTCAGGCAGATCAGCCTTTAGGGCTAGGGGACCCAATAGGTCAATCAAACCCTGGGCTGCTCCTTTCCCCCCCTTATGGCCAGGGGTATGCAATGAGGCATGGTGCCATTGAGCGGCCTGAGTCAAGGCTGATAAGAGGGGAGCCTCCGTCGGCTGGAGGGGTGAGGGACACAAAAATTTAGAAATTTAACTGCAAAACAATTGTCACATTTCTAGGGTGAGATGCCTAACGCAAAAAATGTGGGCGATCCGTTTAGGGAAGCCCGTTTAGGGCATTTTTCCAAGGGCTAAGTACCCTTTCGAACCCAATTCAAACGGGCCAGCCTTACTTCAAAACCCTATTGTTCCCCTTGAGGCCACGGTATTCTAGATCATAAGATTTTAGATTTTTTTAAACTCATCATGGCATCAGAAAAGCATTCTTTAGCAGGGGTCTGGGCTAGAAAGTATGTGCAAAAGCTGGTCCATGGGGATCAAGCTGCTGCATCATCTAGTGCCAACCGCTCTCAGACGGCTGAAAAAATATTGACATCGCTACGGTTCTGTAGTTCTAGGGCGTGGTCTAAAACAGAAGAACTTTTGCTGTCAGAGCTCAAACGCCACCGTATGACAGAAGATTTGATTGATCCCTGGAAAATTGCTGAAGATTCTCGTCAGTTATTTAAACAGGCCGCTGAAGCCTATCAAGCTGAATTAACCCCAGAAAGATTTTCAGTTGTGGTTGCCCCTTTATGTGGTGAAATTCGCCAATCCTATACTGCGAAAGATCCGCGTGTATTAGGTTTCTTGAGTATGCAATTTCACTACACCGGCCAATTTTTATTGGCTGAGCTATCAGAAATAGAACAGCGAACGGTGGGTAGCTATCTCAAGGTTATGGATGACAATCTCTACATGCCCTTGCACCGGTCCTATGAGGCCGCATCGAACCATGACTTTCATTCCCCTGCCCTCGGTGCTGTCCAACAGCTATTGCCAGCCTCTACTCAAATCGCTCAGTTTATTTGTACTGAAGTGGCCGGTTTGAATTTTGACTATCGATCTTGTCACGGTCCTTTGAGTGATTTTGGGGTGCGAATTTCGAGCATTCGCGATGTCGAAATGTTCCAAATTTATCTCTGCCTCTGTGTTTTAGAAGGCAACATTGCCGTGGTGCAGCAGGAATTATTTCCCCTGTGCGTGATGTTGTATCCTCCGCTTAAGGTTGACTGGACGCTGGTGCGACAACTGGTGTCTCTGTTGAGCCAAGAAATTCAGAAGCGCTGTAGTCCTCAGGTGCATGGAGAATTTGCCCCTTATCTACAAGCCTTTGAGGATATGTTTGCAGAGGATATTTTTCCTGAAGATAATCCGATCTGGAGCCATCACCCGGACACGATCAAGTTTATGGATGAGGCCCGAGATATTTTGCAGAATATTCTGGGTCAGTCTGCGTCAGCGATTTAGGAGATTGTCGAGCCCTAAAATACTGGCTGTCGGGCGAATGGACTGACAAAGCAGCCTGGTATCCCAATCCATAGGGCCAGGAGATCTGCCCCCTACCCTTGACGAAACCCTCGTAGGGGCGCGGAAACCGGCTTCCAGCCCTGGTATATTCATGGCTCGAAATCGCCTTAAAATAAGGTTTCATCGATGGCTAGGTCTTCGAGATCAGGGTTCTGAGCTGGGCGGCGCTGGATCTCAAGACTGCCAAAATCTTGTAGTGCCCTGTCTGCTAAATGGGATGGCACGACGTGCTGGATGCTGCGAAACAGGGTTTCGATGCGCCCAGGGGATTCGCGCTCCCAGGTGGCCAGCATCGCTTTGATGCGTACCCGCTCTAAATTGGTTTGGGAACCACAGAGGTTGCAGGGAATAATCGGGAATTCTCGCTGGCGGGCGTAGCGGGCAATGTCTGCTTCTGCGCAATAGGCCAGGGGACGAATCACAATATGTTGCTGGTCATTGGTGAGGTATTTAGGGGGCATGGCTTTGAGGGTGCCACCGTGGAACATATTGAGAAACAGGGTTTCGACAATGTCATCGCGGTGATGACCGAGGGCGATTTTGGTGATGCCTTCCTCGGCGGCGACGCGATAGAGTACCCCCCGCCGCAGACGCGAGCAAAGCCCGCAAAAAGTTTTGCCTTCGGGGATCACCCGTTTGACGGTGCTGTAGGTATCTTGCTCGACGATCCGGTAGGGCACCCCGATCTCGTCTAAATAATCCGGCAGGACCTGGGTGGGAAATCCAGGTTGTTTTTGATCGAGGTTGACGGCCAATAGCTCAAAGTCAACGGGGGCGCTGCGCTGGAGACTGAGCAACACATCTAGCAGGGTATAGGAGTCTTTGCCCCCGGAGAGGCAAACCATGACCCGATCGCCCCCTTGAATCATTTCGTAGTCGTTAATGGCTTTGCCCACGAGCGATCGCAGCCGCGCCTGACGTTTTTTGAAGGTGTTGGACGTGGGCCGGGTAGCAACCATAGCAATAGCAACAGGATCGAAAATGTCACCTCATTTTAAAGGGACGCAGGTTTGACATCGACTTTCGGCGATCGCGATTGCCCATGGCAGCTTTAGGGCAAAGTGATAGGGTGATAAGGTTCATTTTTCCGTCAAGCCCGCTGTGAACTCCCTCGACCCTAGCCTGCTGCAATCTTTGGTATGGATGGATTACCGCCTAGCGGTTCTGTTCACCGTTGTCATACCGCTCGTCCTATTGATTTGGGCCTTTGTGCGGCAGGCCAATGCGATTCAGCTACTGCTCACCATTTACTGGAAGGTGGCCAGTTTGCTGATGATCACGGTCTACCTCATGATTGGCGGCTTTAGCTTTGCGTTTATTACGGGGTTGATGGCTCGGCTCCTGATTCCGCTCGGGCTCTGGTTTTGGGACGATCTGAACGAAGAAATTCGTGAGCAACCCAACAGTTTGCTACGGTTTCTGTTGGTGTCTTGGCGATGGGCGGTGACTGTATACAGTGCGATCGGGGCCGTTGCGGTGGCCTTGTTTTTGCCCTGTGCCTTTTCCAAAATGCAATTCGCCGGTAGTGCCTGCCAAACTTGGCTAGAGCCCCCCTTGCTCTATAAGTATTACCTCCATTTCTCCTACAACCATGGCTTCTTAGGCTTTTTGGGTCTCGTGGGCCTTGTGATTTACCTGCTGGTGTTGGGCTACTTTGTCTTTGTGAAACTGGGTCGCCAAGGGCGATCGGCCATGAACTAGGGGGGGCTATGGTCGAGCTGCCGCCGATTCACCGATTAGAGAGCTACACCCTACGCCATGCCCAAGAGGTGTTGTTGATTACTGCGAAGATCGCAGGCGAACCGGCTGAGATTTTGGTTTTTCGAGGATTTTCCAGCTCGCTCACCGGGCCGACCGCCTTTGACCCAGATGTGCCGGTGTTACCGCCAGCAGCCGAAATTACGTCCATAGATCGTCTCCAAGGTCCGTATACCCCAGACGCACCTCAGTATTTGGAGAAAGCGGTGTCCTGGTCTGCGTTTGCAGGGCGTTTGTCGGATGCTGGGCTTTGAGGGTGGTCGAGCTGCGCGGCTAATCGAAGCCGCTGTGCTGGGGTGAGCACCTCACGCATGGCCAGCAGCAATTCAAAGCGTCTGGCCGAAACGGTTTGGCGGAGATCTTCTAGGATTTGATGCTGAACGCGCAAGTCTGCTGGCTGGGTTGCTTCACGGGCTATCAGGGTCTGCATTCCCTCCTGTTCGGTTTGGAGGCGTGTTGTGAGGGCTGCTAAGTCAGGGTGAGCCCTGCGCTGTAATGCTTGAATTTGAGCCCGCTGCGCTGGGGTGAGATCAAGGTCGTGAAACCCGAAATCGGCCCCTGGATGGTGATCATCCCCTTGCCAAAGGCCACTCTGCTCTGGCGCGAGGGTGTGCCAGGCGGACATTGGGGCCGGGGGGGACTGTGCCCCGAGATGGGCATTGGTGAAACCAACGACAGGGATAGCGAGGGTGGCTGTCAAGAGGGCAGACAAGCTACGTTGCATGGGTCGGACTCCGGGAGAGTGACTTCAGGATTTGATTCCCCGGACAGATCGAACGCCAGGGACCGGGGCGAGCCCTAGGGTGAATCAAGGGAAGATAAAAACGTAGACGCTGTTTCCAAGAAACAGTTCAACCGATCGCCCCAATTGAATCGCAATCTCGCTCAACGGATCTGTTGACGGTGCACAATCTGTCAACAGTATGGGCAAAAGGGCTGGGATGGCGGTGCGGGCGCTCCGCCCCTGCTCAAGGGCCAGGGGGCATTGGTGGGGTAAAGGTAGCCATGGCGTAATTGTGCCGTTAAGTCGCTGGCCACGGCAGCGGCAACGGCATCGACATAATCCATCGGAAAATCAAATTGATTGGGGATCCAGGGGACGCGATCGCCATTCCCACAGATAAAGGTGATCCCATACAACCGTCGGGAAACACCGCGCATTGTCCGTAACTCGTAGCCCAGTTGAATATCAACCACCTGGCCCAGGGGCTGCACGATGGTGTGCATCAGGTAGTGCTGGGTGATGCGATCGGCCGTAAAGACTGTGCGGTGAGGGTAGGTCCAAAGCACGAGGTAAAGCAGTAGCCCCCCCAAGGCAATGCTGGTAAACCCAAACAGCCCCATCAGCACCCCTTCAAATAGGGGCAGTCGCGTTCCCGTTAGCCAGGGACTGACTCCGATGACGCCACCTCCCAACAGCAGCATCAGCCCCCCTATGGCGGTCGCGATCGCCGCGATACGTCTCCCTCGAAACACGATGGGCAAGGTGGCAGCCAGCCGTTGGGCGCGGGCCTGTTGGGCAACCGGTACGTAGGTTTCCAGCGCTTGGTACAGGTGGGTGTCGGTGGCGGCAAATAGCCTATGGAGATGCACGGTTTGGGTCTGGGTTTTGAGCGTGATGTAGCGATGGGTCTGGGAGACGGCAACAAGGCTGCCATAGGCAATGGTCTGGGTGGCCGTCCAACGGTGAATGACGAGGCGATCGGCGCGAAAGGCTACGGATTGGGGAGCAGTGGCTAGGGCCAGCAGCCAATATAGGCCAATCCCCAAGGCTGGGATCATCAGCCCCAGCCCAACGGTTGCACCCTCAACCCAGTAGGCTATCCAGCCGATGGCGGCGGTACCCAAGCAAACGACAATGCCAAAGACACTGAAGTAAACCACGATGGGGCGTTGGCGAATGGTCACCATGATGCTGAGATGATTGTGCTTGAACAGTTGGAATCTGGGGTATGAATCTCGCCCAGCTCGAAAACTGGAGCTTTACCAAGGCGACTGAAAAGCGGGAAACATAAGCGCGGCTGAGGGCTTGACATACCCTAATGTTCTAGCCAAAAGTTTCTGTTCTTTTCGGTTGGTGTTGAGCTTGCGACACCCAACGCGGCCAACCTTCAAATTGCAATGGATGGGTGTAACCGTCCCACACATTACGCTGGCTGAGCGGAGTCGAAGCCAGATCTCCCGAAAAAGTCCCCTTCGACTCCGCTCAGGGGACGGTTACTGGATGGGTTTTCAACGCGATTGAATTTGACGGGGGTTTTATGGCTATGGCAAGCGCGGCATCATTTTCCCTGGGTTGGGAAATGGATGTTTGTGATGTTCATCGTATGTAATCCATCCGGGTGCAAGGACCCGTAGCCGTCAAAACTGTGGCTGGAATTACAATCTGGCGATCCATGTTGTGGGTTATTGATGGATGGGTCAGTCTGCTAGGGCAACTGGCCATTTTTGGCGTTCTTCAGGCTGAATTCAAGCCATGCTGCAACGGTTAGTCCCGTTTCCGAAAATACCCCTTACCCGCCAAAAAATGCCCGCCGCCGCTGACCCAAAGGTAATGGCTGCGAGCCTCTCTGCGGGGTTGGTAACGGGTGTGATTGGGGTGATTCGGGCCATTTCCTACGCCAGCTTGATTTTTTCTGGGGCCTTGGCTGCCCACTTACCCATGGGGTTGGGGATCACGGTCTTTAGTGCCGCAGTCACCCTCGTCGTTGTCGCCCTGACCAGCACCCTGCCGGGGATGATTGCCACCCCCCTTGCGGCCCCCACCGCGATTTTGGCGATGATGGCAGCGGCGATCGCCGTAGAACTCCAGGCAGCACCCACCGCTGATGTGCTGGCTACGGTGCTGGTCATGATTGCCGTGAGTGCGCTGCTGACGGGGGGCTTGTTGCTGGGGCTGGGGCTGTTGAAGCAGGGGGAACGGATTCGGGTGGTGCCCTATCCGGTGATTGGTGGGTTTATGGCGGGAACCGGTTGGCTGTTGGTGCAGGGGTTTGTGCAAATCACCACCGATCTGCCCCTGTCCTGGTCAGCGTTGGGGTTGCTCTGGGCACCGGCGGCGTTGTGGTGTTGGGCACCGGGTCTGGGGTTTGCGATCGCCCTGCTCACCGCCACCCGATTATGGAAGCAATTTTGGGTGATGCCCGTCGCCCTACTCACCTGTGGGGCTTTGTTTTACATGGGGCTCTGGGGAACGGGGATCCCCATCGATGCCGCCCGCGACCTGGGCTGGCTCTTGGGACCCTTTCCTGGCGGGGGGCAGTTGTGGTCTCCGATGACCCCGCAACTGTTTGGCCAGGTGCATTGGCTGGCGATTGGTCACCAGGGCGGCGGATTGCTGACGGTAATGTTGATTAGTTTGCTGTCGCTGATGCTGAGCAATAGCAGCATCGAGCTGGTGGTGGGCCAGGACCTCAACCTTAGCGATGAACTTAAGGCGATCGGGTTGGCCAATGTGGTGGCGGGGCTGGGGGGCGGCATGATGGGCAATCAAGCCCTGCCCAGTACCCTGTTGGTCCATGACATTGGGGCCAAGCATCGCCTCACCGGGCTGTTGGCGGCGGTGCCTTCGTTGGCGGTGTTGGCCCTGGGCTCCGACTTTCTCTCCTACTTACCCAAGGCGGTATT
>CAYGVA010000044.1:0-24296 GCA_964353225.1 uncultured Leptolyngbya sp. | reverse complement strand
CCGTATTTCATGACGGTTTGCAAAAGGGGGAGGGTCGGCTCAATCGCACGTTGATGGGTCTGGAGCGATTTCTAGACGCCATGGAACACAAGCAATATCGGGTGGTTTCGTTAGAGATGGCAATGGGCGATCCTAGCGATCTCTGAATAACCCAATCACCCTGAAAATTTTGAATTCTGAATTTTCAGCATTCCTGAGTTGTGGACTTAGTGGGCTGCGCCGCCACCGCTTAAGCAGAATTGCAAAAGAAAGTCCCCCCAACAAGGGCCAGCGGGTGATTATAAAAGTTTTGCCAACTTTAACTTCCCCCTGAGGACCCCTGACCATCTAGGCTGACAGGGCCAGAACCATAGGTGAAAATCATCAAAATGCCGCCAATGATCGCCAGGTTTTTTAGGAATTGGGTGATCTGGGTGGCATCCGCGATCGGATTGTGGAACAACACCGTCGTGGGAATCAAAAACACCACCAGCAGGATGGCTCCGACACGGGCTTTATAGCCCAGAATTAATGAGGCTCCCCCCATTAGCTCAAAAACAATCGCAAAGATAGCAACCAATGCCGCTAGGGGGAGTCCTTTGCTAGCGATCGCCTGTTGAGTCCCCCCAAAGTTCAAGATTTTACCTACGCCGCTGTGGATGAAAATCACAGCAACTAAGACTCTGGCAACCAACGGCATATATTTTTGGGCAACCATGGTTTTGTCTCCTAACGGCAGTAACGCCTGAGTAACCTGCTAGTTCAATTTTAAACTGGCAGGTTACTCAGAGGTCTGGGCAGAGGTGGTTAGGACAGCAGGGCGATCCAATGGCGATACAATCAGAAACGCAAATTCCGCCCTGCAACCGGGGCGCAATCCCTAGGTGTGCGGTATGCGGGTGGTGCTCTGTGGATACTACGGCATGGGCAACGGTGGTGACGAAGCCCTGTTGGCAACCCTGTTGCAAATGCTGCCTGCCCCCGTGACGCCGGTTGTGCTCTCTGGCAACCCCGCTGAAACCACCCGTCGCTATGGGGTGGAAGCGGTTCCTCGCAAGTCTTTTGGGGCAGTTTTGAGTGCCCTACGTCAGGCTGAGGGCTTTATTTGGGGGGGCGGCAGCCTCATGCAAGATGCCACTAGCGCCATCAACCCGCTCTACTACGGTGGTCTGATGGCGATCGCCCAGCTCTTGGGCCTCAAAACCATTGCCTGGGCGCAGGGCATTGGCCCCCTCCATCGGGCTTGGAATCGCTGGCTGACCCGAACATTGTTGCGGGGGTGTACCGGGGTCAGCGTCCGGGATCAGGCCTCGGCAAAGCTATTGGCGACCTGGGGCGTTGACGCGATTCAGGCCCCTGACCCGGTGTGGGCGTTGACCGGTGAAACCCGTGATGCGTGGCAAATCCCGGCACCACGAGTGGTGGTAGCCCTACGAGCCCATGCCTGGTTGACCGAGGCCCGTTTGGCCCAAATCACCGCAGCATTAGTGACCTTGCAAACCCAAACCCAATGGGCGATCGCCCTCGTTCCTTTTCAACCCAGCCGCGATCTGGCCATTGCTGAAGCAATTCAGCCCCATCTGCCGGGGCCGAGTCAAATCCTGACGGTGAGTGACCCTCGCCAGCTTAAGGGCTTGTTTCAGGGGGCGGACCTGGCGATCGCCATGCGGCTCCACGCGTTGATCATGGCCGCCGCTGAAGGCTGCCGTTGTTTTGCCCTGAGTTACGACCCCAAGGTCACCCACCTGATGGCCGATCAGGGGATGGTGGGTTGGGAAATGGATCCCGCTGCAACCATGGCAGCGACGGCCACACCGGGCCTGCGCCCTTGGCCTACCACCGCTGCAACCATGGTGGAACAATGGCTGAATCTCAATGAACCCGTACCTGTTACTGAGGGGCAAGCCTCAGCCCAGATGGCCCTAACTCATCAGGCTCTGTTGACCCAAGTGCTCTTGCAATAGGTGGGTTGCCAGGGGGCTGAAGGGACATGTGTCAAACCGTTGAGCCCCTCCAAAAACCGTTGAGCAGCGCCTTATGATAGAGGTGTAGGGCAAAAGAATTCTGTTGTTGCCCATCGCTACGAGGCCCGCCAGTTAAGGAATACTCGTCAAGGTAGAGTAGTAAACCTAAGTCTGAAGGACCGCGTCTCCATTCGCTTCAAGGAGGCAGAGACCATGACATTCACCTATCGCGGTATTCACTACACCCCTGCACCCAGCTCAACCCCAACTTGGGGACCAGTTTGGGCGATCGGCACCTATCGCGGTGCGCCGATTCCCTTCCGCAACTTAGCGAAGGTGCCCCCTCAACCAGAAGCCGATCTGGTCTGGCGTGGGGTGGCCTATCACCGGGAGGCTTCCCCCGTTTCGACGCCGATGACATCCCCGCCCGTATCTGTGGCTGCACCCACCCTGCTTGATCGCCTCAGACACCAACTCAGCCGTCGCCATCAAGCCAGACGGCAGCAAGAGCGGGTTATGTTGATGCACCTTGACCAACCGACCGGTTAACCGGGCACCCCCCTTGGGCGGTACCCATGAGGATCAGTGTTTGCTATGGCCCGGATCGCTATTGTTCAGCCGCCATGGGCTAACCTGTCATGGCCCGTTCATTCCGACAATCGGCAAAGGACCTGCCATGACAGAACCGTACGCTCAATTAAAGCCCCCATCCCCTGAGGATGGTCTCGATGAGGCTATCCTCAGGGGGCGACGGGTGGCGTTGGTTGAGCAATTTAAGGTGCGTGGCATTACCGATGAGCGGGTACTGGCGGCGATCGCGGCGGTGCCGCGCCATCGGTTTGTGTTGCCCAGGGATGTTAAACGGGCTTATCAAGACCGTCCTTTGCCCATTAGCTATGGCCAAACCATCTCCCAGCCCTACATCGTGGCGTTTATGACCGCCGCCGCTCAGATCACCCCAACCGCCAAGGTCCTAGAAATCGGCACCGGTTCAGGCTATCAAACGGCGGTGTTGGCGGAGTTGGCCGCTACGGTGTATTCAGTAGAACGCGTGCCGGGCCTAAGTCAGCGGGCCAAAAAGCGGTTGCAGCAATTGGGCTATGACCATGTGCACCTGCGGCAGGGAGATGGCTATCGGGGCTGGCCAGAGCCGGGGCCTTACGATGCGATCGTGGTCACCGCTGCCCCGCCACAGTTGCCGAGCATCTTTGAGGCGCAGTTGGTATTAGGGGGGCGGTTAGTGATTCCGGTGGGGGATCAGTATCAAGACCTATTGGTATTGGTCAAAACTGAAGCGGGCCTGATTTTAGAACAGAAATTGGAGGTCAGCTTCGTGCCCCTCGTACATGATGTTGCGCCAGGCTAAGGCGATTTCGAACCCTGAAAATCCCAGGATTGGGCGCGGAAACCGCTCCCTACGAGGGTTTCGTCAAGGGTAGGGGCAGGTCTGCTGCCCCATGGGTAAAACCTTAGGCTGCCGCGTGGCTGTAGGCATTGACAAACGTCTTTCTAATAAAAGGGGACGTCATCGCGGCCAGCAGACCGCCATAATCGAGGTTGAAATTCACGGCATCACCCACCTGCAAATTTTGATGGCTGCTATTGAGAATCATGTGATCACTGCTGGAACCTAAGATCTCCAAACCTTTATTCGGCTTTAGACCAGACACTGGGATATCTTGCCGCCCCAAGGCAATAATGGCCCTTTGGCGAATGCCTTGATCTTGAAAACTGGGTACATTCCCAAAAGCATCTTGGCAAATTTCCCCAAACGGTAGAGAAGGCTTATTTTTCGCCTCAATCACTTCGGCAAACAATTGAAATGCCTGGGTGCTCAAGCCTGGAATAGCTTTTCGTTCTATGGTTTCACAACCCAATAAAATAGATTCACCCAACCTGAGGTTGTTAATGCGACCTATATTTTGAGCTGCCTTATACCATCCATAATTGGCTGAGTTTCCACCCGAAATGATTTTCAATTTGAGCTGAAATGCCTTTTCAAGGTAATCAACCTGCTCGGAAAGTGCACGCATATTTTGATTGTCTGGCTTGATACCCCCGTGACAAGCCAAGTTACAGCCAATGCCGATGATTTCGATATGGGGAAGTAACAAGATTTCTCGCGTAAATTGAGATAAGTCGCAAGGGAGTATGCCCTCACGCAGATCCCCTAATTCCACCATGATAATTATCTGGTGATTTTTGTTATGCCTCTTTGCATAATAAGAAAGTCGCCTCAGGGTTTCGATTTCGGAATTCAAGCTGATATCGACAGCTTTAACAATGGATTCTGCCTGACTTGCAGCTGTTCGCAGCAGGACAAACTGAGCTGAAACCCCGGCATCCCGCATCCGTTCAATGTTCTCAAGGCGAGAGTCAGCGATAAATTTGACGCCACCTTGGATCATGGCTTTGGCGATCGCGGGTTCCCCCAAGACTGCCTTCGAAACCCCCATCAGAGAAATCCCTTTCTGCCCATAAAGCTCGGACAGCATCCGGGCATTATCCCGAATTTTAGATAGAGAGATTTCTATCCTCGGCATAAAGGATTGCATTGGTTTTTCCTAGGCGGTTAACCCTACCTCATGGCCAAAACAGGAACTTTTTCTGGCTGTACCGATGTTTGCGGGGGAGCCAGTTGTGGAAACCGAGTTACTAAGGCTTGAATGAGCTTTTGACAACCATGGCTCAATACGTCAGTGGTCGGCAATTGCAACTGTTCTTCATAACTATCGATAATGGGTAAAATGTCTCTAGTTGCCAGATTTTCATGGCTTAACGCGATCGCAATCACTTTAGAGGGAGAAATTGACTCAATGAGTTGAATTTCACTGGCTACCGTGGGCATTGCCAGTTGGGGGAAATCGCATCGAAACATCCGAGCGGGGGGATGTTGAAGAATAATGCCATCGGGCATACTGCCTTTTAAGATGCCCAAGGAACTCATGAAAGCGGGATGACTCACCGCACTTTGCCCTTCCACCAAAATAATGTCAGGTCTTTCACATTCAAATGATTGAACAACGGCATGCTCTATTTCACCAATCACAAATTGAGAAATGAGGGCATCGATAGATACGCCGTACCTTGCCCCTTGCATCAAGCTAGTTTGACCCGTTGCGACTAAAACTGACTTGATGCCAATCTGATTGAGTGCCTGGTTTAGCTCTACGGCAGTCGTCATTTTGCCGCAGGCACAATCGGTTCCTAATATGGCAATAACCGGAACATTGACGTTAGAGATTTGCCCCGTAAAGACGTGTAAATCTTTGAGCTGTGGTGATTTTCTGATGTCTTGAATTTGGACGTTATGCTGGGCTGCAACTTCAATAAACTCTGGGTCTTCGGAAAAAAACTGATGGAGACCGTTAATAATATCCATCCCTTGTTCCATCGCCTCAATGATGAGACGTCTTTCTTCAGTTGGGATGAATGCCTCTAAAGGGGCCTTTCCATAGATGTAGTAGCCTGGAATTTCGGCAAGATTTTTGACTGCTTCCTCTAAACTGGAGAAAATCGGGATGCCGTTTCTGCCGTCTCCTAATACTTCTCCGGCATCCTGACCCGCTAATGAGCTGTCAATGACGCCAACAATGGTATAGCGCTCGGAATGCCGAACTAATGCCGCTGCAGTTTTTCCGTCGACGAGACCAAACTGGTCTTGGCAATAGACCAATGCGGCTTTTGGGATGATATTCATTGAGTTATGTTTTATTTTTTCCTAGACTTATTAGGCAATTAGACTGGAATAACTAACCCTATTGCATAAACTTGGAGATTAAATTTGCGTGTCAAAACTGAATTCAAGCCTAATGGCTTGAATTCTGAAGCATTACCTATGTTGCCAAAAAGTCGATGGACCAATGGGCAGATTAGAATGAATCGTTGGAAGGCTTAAAGTGGCATGGGTTTTGCAGCGAAAAACTCAAGCCTTAATTGAGTTTTTGGGTTGAACTTAGCTTGCTTTAGATCGTAGCACAGATTACTTTTTTCATGGGCCGCCTGGGCAGCTTTTAAGCCATCATAGAACAAATGCCATCGAACCTGTTTTGGTCATTAAGTTTGCTAGATTGGCTCAGAGATTTTTCTGCCAATGGGGCTTTATCTGTAACCGTCCCAGAAACTACGCTGGCTGAGCGAAGTCGAAGCCAAAACCCAACCAGAACGTCCCCTTCGACTCCGCTCAGGGGACGGTTACCTTTATCTTTGGTTTTAGCCTATGACAGGCTGTGACAATAGAGTGTTGATTTGGATCAGGCTATATCACTGATCTCCTGCTTTTTTGCCTGATCAGATGGCCAATATTCTGAAATCTAGACTGTTTTTGACTTGCTTGGGTGGCCGGTGCAATCCGCTTCAATTTGCTAACCCAGAATTGGATCACTAGTATTGGGCAGAAGGGAATGGAGGGCTCATGCATGCCAGGTTTGCCGATACGCATCGCCATTGATGTCGGGGTTGTCGTAGCTGATATGGAACGATCCTTGGCCTTCTATTGCGATCTGCTCGGCCTAGCCGCGATCGCCGAGATTCCCACCACATTGATCGGCAGGGGGCGCATGGTCCAACTACAGCACGGTCAATCGTTGATCAAGCTGGTGGAGATGGAAAGGGCACCGGCTCAGCAAAGCCCAGCGGGCATTGCTGCTGCCTTGGGCTATCGGTATATCACCCTGTTGGTCCCTGAGATTGCGGCAATCATGGCAACGATGGAAAAGGCGGCGATCGCAGTGCCCATCACCCGCCTCGATAACGGCACCCAGATTGCCATGGTTGCAGACCCCGATGGCAATATTGTTGAGTTTGTCCAGGCGGCACAGAATGTGGCAGAGGATTGATGGCAGACGCGACTATTGCAGGGATTGAAGTGGTGCTAGTGCCCGCAGGGGCCGAATATCAGGCCGTGCTGCGGGCCATGAAGCGATTGCAGCATCCGCCCCGAGTGGTGCCGATTCCGGCTGGTCCTCAAGCTTTGCAGGCATTTCTAGCCGGTTGGGCCGGACCCGCGCTGTCGGCCCATGGGGGGCTTTTGCTGCTGGGGTTGGGGGGCAGTCTCTCCCCCAAGCTGGGGGTCGGTGATAGCGCCCTCATCTCAACCCTTTGGGATGGAACCCAGGGGGGTAGCGCCACCGCATACCATTGCCACGGCCCACTCACCCAATGGCTCGCCCAATGGCTGCCTCAAGTGGCGGTGACTGATGGAGTGACCTGTGATCGCGTCATCACCACCATTGCCGGGAAACGGCACTTGGGAGATCGCTACGGTGCTGAGGTGGTGGATATGGAAGGGGTCACGTTGTTACAGAGCTTGCCTGACTGCCCCATCGCCATCCTGCGGGTGATCAGCGACGACTGCCACCATGAGCTGCCGGATATTTCGACCGCGATCGGCCCCGACGGTTCGCTAAAGCCGATGGTGTTGGCGTGGCGCTTTTTGCAACGCCCGATCGCTGCGCTACAACTGATTCGCGGGTCTTTGCAAGGGTTAAAAGCCTTAGAACAAATCGCAGCCAGCCTATTTTTATAGTCGTTTGAAAACACGACCTGTCGTAGGGGCACCTCTTGTGGGTGACCTTGGGATAACGCAGATGGGGCAATCGGTGGGTTGGGGGCAATCGGCAGAGGGCGGGCACAAGACCCGCCCCTACAAAACCGGTATATTTATGATCGGAAATCGCCTCAGTTGCAGCAATATCGGTTGGGGTAACCGATTCGGTCATCGTTACTGCCTCAATTAGCCCTGAAACTCGATGATGTGATGCCGCGATCGCCAAGGTTGCTATAGGGCTAAAACACCCCGGCCCTGAGGAGCAATTGTTCTGCGATGATGCCGACGGCAATCCCAATCATGGCGGTGAGGGTCACCTTCCCCCCTGGTACCAGAGGAAAGGATGACTTGCGCTGGGCTTTGGCAAGATCCCGTTCTTTCCATGCCATGACTGCCGGGACAATGCCAAACAGCACTGAAATGCCAAAGGTGCCCGCATAATCCAGCGCTTCGAAAAAAATACCGGCATTGAGGGTAGAAAGGCCCATCGGGGGTAACAACACCAGAGAAAATAGGGGCCAACGGCGAGTCGCCGTCCCATGGGGTGCGCGACCAAAGGCATCCCCAAAGAAATTTAGTAGGCCATAGACCAGGCCAATAAATGAAGTGGCGATCGCCAACTCAGAAAAAATCGAGATGCCCGTGCTAGTCCAGAAATTGGCGGTGTCCTGGCGCAAAAACTCAAGGGGGTCAAATCGAGCACTGCTGGCCAGGGTCGCGGTCACATCGATTTGGCCATTGCCCAAAATGGCGGCATTCCAGCCCAAAAACATCACCAAGGGAATCAACGAGCCCAAAATGATCGCCTGGCGGATTTTACTCACATCCCCCTCTAGGCGCGTCGTCACCACCGGCACCACGTTCTGGTAGACCAGTGCGACAAACATCACCGGGATCGCCCCAGCGATCGCCCCCCAATTGTGGTGGAGAAACTGGGTCGGTTTGAGATCCCCTAGGGTCAGGGTAAGTAACCCCCCAAAGGCCACCAATAAAACCGCGAAAAAAGCGCCATTGAGTCGCCCCACAAACCGCTCACTGCCAAAATAAATCAGGCCACCAAAGAGACTGACAAACAGGGTTGTCCCCACCCAATTCGGAGGAATCTGCTCCACCGGGCCAAAGCTCCCCAGGGCAGTGGCTAAAATGCCGCCCCCCCTTGCCAGGTAGGCGACGAGCAAGGCGTAGTGAATAAAGAGATAGACGCCCCCCGCCGCGATCGCCCCAGATTTTCCTAAGGTTCGCCGAATGGTGGCCAGGAGCCCCAACCGGGGTTTCCCGGAGCTGTGCATGGTGTTGAGGTTGACCTCGGCCACCAGCAACCCCGACACCACCATGTAAATCCACACCGCAATCAAAATCGCGGTGGAGGGCAACACCCCGGCGGGTAGGGTAACCGCAGGCAGGGCCAAAATCCCTGCGCCCACGGTGGTTCCAGAAATTAGGGCTGTACAGGCTGGTAAGCTACCGGGTCGGTGTTTGAAGCCGGTGCCATCAAATTCCAAATTAGAAAAGAGTCGGGTCACAGAGGATGAACTAAATGGGGCAGCAATGGGGGATGGCGCTCCGTGATGGGGGGCGCGGCGATCCCAGTGCCGCTTACTATCCTCACCAATCGGGGCCATGGCAACTGTTCACAGATACCCAAACCGCTCGGCCAGTGCTGTCTGTTTGTCCAAATTAGGACGGATTGGCGACGATGGCTTGAAAATTAGCCAGCGCCTCTGGCAAGCGATCTCCCGCTACCCAGATGAAATCGTTGTGGCCTGCCCCCGGCACCCAGAGAAATTGCTTCGGCTCTGGGGCTGCGTCGTATAGGGTCTGGCCATGGTGAAACGGAATCGTCTGGTCGGCCTGCCCATGGAGAATTAAAACCGGGCAGTTGACTCGCTTTAACTTGGCGCGATTTTGAAATTTGTCGAAGGGCAGCAGCGGCACCGGTACCACCACGCGAAAAATCGAGGTGAAGGCACTTTCTAAAATTAAGCCCCCGATGGGATAGCGAACCGCTAGCTCCGTCGCGGAACCGCTGCCAACGGATCGCCCATAGACCAGGATATTTTCAGCAGGGACGTTGAGCTGTTGAGTCAAGTAGCGGTAAGCGGCATCGGCATCTTCGTAAGCGTGGCGTTCACTGGGGTGGCCATCGCTGGTGCCGTAGCCCCGATAGTCATAGGCAAAGACGCTGAATCCCCAGCCCTGTAGCTGTTCTAAAAATGGTTGGATATCTCCCAGATCTTCGGCATTGCCGTGGATGAAAAGGAGGGTGTATTGGGCGTTGGGGTTGGGTAAGTAAAGGGCGGAAATTTGTTCGGTGTCGGTGACGGGTATTTTGAGGATCGTCTCGTCGTCTTCGTAGCTGGCGGGCTGCGGCAAGAAAATCATGCTGTCAGCTCGAAAGAAGACGTATAGGCCGAAAAGGATGTAGATCAGTAACAGAGATCGCCCCAATCGCAGCCAAGTGAATTCCCCAATCAGTAATTTTCGTAAGGACAGTGGTGCCATGGCGATATTCGTGAATTTGTTTGGGTCGTTGGGTTAGGCCGATCCCATGTAGGAAGGGATCGGTGCCAGTTTCTGTGGCATCCCCCTGAGGGCAAAGGCTAGACTGGATGCCCCGCCATCACCCCTCTCCAATTCGTGATGCCCAAAATCCTCCGTTCCTGGATCCGTCGTCAGCAGGCTAAACTCGCCCACCGCAGAGGCATTAACCTCACCCGCAAAGGTAGCCTAAAGGCGGCGATCGCGGCCTTCACCCAAGCCCTGCCCCATCACCCCGACCCCGCCGAATGCTATGCCCAGCGCGGCTTGGCCCATTGGCAGGGCAACCATCGCGAGGCGGCGATCTCAGACTATAACCACGCGATCGCCCTCAACCCTGAACATGTGATCGCCTATGGTAACCGAGGTTTGGTGCGCTACGAACTGGGGGATATCGAGGGGGCGATCGCCGATTGGCAGACGGCCCTGCACTATCGGCCCCATTACGCCACCGCCCACTACAACCTGGGGCTCCACTATGCCCAACAGGGTAATCCTACGGCAGCCGAGGCGGCCCTAACTGCTGCCCTCGCCGCCAGCCCCAACCTGGCGGAAGCCTACTACCACCGGGGAAATGTGCGCGAAATCTTGGGGGATCAGGATGGAGCCCTGGACGATTGGCAACTGGCGATCGCCAATGACCTTTCTATGGATGTGGTCAAAACCAAGCTGCAACAGGTGCGGCAGACCCATCACCAAGGTCGATTGGCCGCAACGGTGCAGGCCGCCCTACCCCCTGGTATTGCCGTACAGGTCAAACGCACCGATCAGCAGCTCGCCATTACCCTCACCCGTGAGTTGGGGGTGCCGATCAACTATTTCACCCTGCCCGACCAGATTCGCCACAGCCTCGTGCCCTTGGAACTGGGCAATGTGCAGCGTTTCCGCCTCCTGGGACATGTGGGTACTCAGACCCAACCCGAGTGGAATCAGCAGTACCCACTCTATGGCGGTTTACCCTGCCCCCCTAGCCACTGGCGATCGGCGATCATCACCACCCTATTGCTGTTTCCGCCCTTTGGCGTGCTGTCCCTGGTCTACGCCGCCCAGGTAAAGCCCCTCTATCAGCGGGGCCATTACATTGCCGCCAAGCAGGCTTCAAACATTGTCCACCAACTCTATCTATTGAGTCGCACGGGCCTGCTCGCGATCGCGAGCCTCGTGATCGTCTATTTCAGCTTTAATCTGCTGACGGATATGGGCCATAGACCCCACCACGATATTCAATCGCTGGTCTCAAAGGTTGAACAAGCTCACCTCTGACGCCCCTCAAAAGACAGCGATACACTAGCCCTGGAGTAATCTCAAGGGAGGGGCTATGACCGACTTGCTGGCGGGGGACATTGGCGGCACTAAAACCATTTTGCGACTGACAACCGTGACCGATGGCCAGTTGCAGACCCAGTTTGAGCATAAATATATCAGCGGTGAATTTGCCGGACTGGTGCCGATGGTGCAGGCATTTTTGGCGACGGCCAGGGCACACCTGGGGCACAGTGTGCAGCCAGAGCGGGCCTGCTTTGCGATCGCCGGGCCAGTGGTCAACAACACCTCACAACTGACCAACCTGCCGTGGCGGCTCCAGGGCGATCGCCTCCAGGATGAACTCGACCTCACAGCGGCGACCTTGATCAATGATTTTGAGGCGATCGGTTACGGGGTACTGGGGTTAGAACCGGCCGATCTCCATACCCTGCAATCTGGCCAACCCAGGGATCACGGCCCCATCGCCGTGATTGGTGCCGGGACCGGATTGGGCCAGGGCTACCTGATGTGTCAGGGGGAGCGCTATCGGGTGTTTCCCTCCGAGGGCGGCCACGCTGATTTTGCCCCCCGCTCAGAACTGGAATTTCAACTTTTAAAGTATTTGCGGGACAAGCATCAAATTACTCGGGTATCGGTAGAACGGGTGGTATCAGGTCAAGGCATTGTCTCGATTTATCAATACCTGCGCGATCGCGCCATTGCCAAGGAGTCAGCGGCGATCGCCCAAGTGGTCACCACTTGGGAACGACAAGCGGGCATGGCCAAAACCGTAGACCCGGCCGCCACCATTTCCCAAGCAGCCCAGGCCCAGCAAGATAATTTGTCCCAACAAACCATGGAGCTCTTTGTGGGGGCCTATGGAGCGGAGGCCGGTAATTTGGCCCTCAAACTCTTGCCCTACGGGGGCCTCTATGTTGCCGGGGGTATTGCCGCCAAAAATCTAGACTTAATCACTCGCGGGGGGTTTATGAATGCCTTTGGTGATAAGGGCAGGGTGAGTGACCTATTGCAGGAGGTGCCGGTCCACATTGTCTTAAACCCACAGGTGGGATTGATTGGGGCGGCACGCTATGCGGCAGGCTTATAGTCGCGCGGTCGGGCCTCACCCTTGAGCCCTGCTGCTAGAGCGGCAGACGCCCAGGGCACTCTCTACCTGTCAAGGTATCCCTTGCTTCAGTGAAGGTCAGGGCGATAAGCTCATATCCACCTCAAGCCCCCTCAAGTCCTTCAGTAACATCAGGAGATGCCGTGGCGATCTCAGACCAGCGCATATCGGTTGGGTCCCTAGAGTGGTTCTATCGAGAAGCCCTACCCATTTCTGGCCAGTCCGATCAGCCGCCAGTGGTGCTCCTCCATGGTCTTGTCTCCCAAAGCTATAGCTGGCGCGATGTGATGCCTACCCTTGCGGAGCAAGGATTTCGGGCGATCGCCCCCGACTGGATTGGCCATGGCTTCTCCACTCGGGCCGAACCTCGGGACTTTGCCTATACCCCCCAAGCCTTTGTAGATGCCCTCGGCGCTTTTCTCGATGCCTTAGAACTGGAGCGGATTCATCTCGTCGTACAAGGCTTTTTGGGCAGTCACGGCCTGCTTTATGCCCTCGCCCACCCAGAGCGTATTGAACGCTTGGTGATCATTAATGCCCCCCTCTCCCCCCTAGCAAAACTCCCCTGGAAGATCAGCAAAATGGGGCTACCCCTCGCTGGGGAAGTGATGACCCAAGACCCGCTCTTAGTCGATCGCACCTTAGAAGGGGGAGGACCCTATCAAGTGGATGACGACGACTTAGATATTTACCGGCGGCCTTTTTTGCAAGAATCCGTCTCGGGGCGAGCCCTCCTTGCCACCATCCGCAAACTGCAGATCGCTAAAACTACAGCAGTCATTGCAGCGGGCCTCAAAACTTGGCAGCAGCCCACCCTCTTGCTGTGGGGCATCGCTGATCCTTGGTTGCCCGTCAGTTTGGCAGAAACCTGGGTCAAGGACTTACCCCATGGCATCCTGACCCCCCTAGAAGAAGTGGGCCACTACGCCCAAGAAGACTGGGCTGAAAAAGTGGCCACGGAGATCGCGCCTTTCCTCAGGCAAACCACTGCCCCTTAATGCTCCTATCCCCCCTAAATTCTAAGGCCGGGACATTGGGACCACTAAGACGGAAATGCAGCAGATGGGAACCAGTTGATAGGCTAGTCCTATTAAATTGTGCTAACTATTGCAAGCACAGACCAGTAAACGCTAAAAAATCATGGCTGAAACAGTCGTTATTCGGCAAAAACGGATAGCCATCGGACAAGTAGAAATGGATGCATTTCAATTACCTGATGGTTCGTACCGTATTGGGCTTGGGCAGATGGCTGAAATGCTGGGCATGAATTTTCCAACCCTATTGAAGTCTTTGCATACGCAAGCTGCACAAGTCTTAGAGCATCAGGAATTAGGGAAAACGATTTTAGAAAAAGTGGTGGTTGACACACCACGAGGCAATCATGAGCAGCAAGAGTTTTGGGCTATTACCCCAGAGGGAATGGTTGTTTTTTTGCAATGGCAGCTTGCGCAAGGCAATTCTAAAATTTTGCCTTTCCTAAGGGACTTAATAGCGTGCTCCATCAACCAGTATCTTGCCACTGCTCTGAGAGAGCCCGCAGCGACGAATAGCAATCCAAATCCAGTCTGGCAGGCTTACCAGGCATCCAAACAGGAACGGCGGGAGGTGTACCGCCGCCTTGCTGATGCCTGATTTTCTGAGCTGTGAGGATGTGTTGATGATCCACGCCGACCAAATCACTAGTTTCGGAGGTACGCCAGGGCTTAGGGATAAGGGTTTGTTGATGTCTGCTATAGCCCAGCCTGGGGCAATGTTTGACCAGCAACTACTACACCCAACCATGCCTGAGCAGGCAGCAGCATATCTGTACCATTTAGCGATGAATCATCCGTTTGTAGATGGCAATAAACGTACGGCCTTTGCTGTGATGGAGACCTTTTTGAGGGTCAATGGTTATCGCCTCACCCTTACGGATAATGAAGTTTACGATTTGGTGATGCAAGTCGTGCAGGTGTCGTTAGATAAAGCTGGCATTGCAAATGCGTTGGTCGATGCCTTGCAACCAGAACCCACGTGAGTTGAGATGACCGTTGGTTCTGGCGCGGATTTTAGATGCGCCATTTAGAGATCGATCAAGGTACTCTCAACGGGGCAATTTTAGTTCCTGGGAACCGCTGCAATATAGACAGACTAAGGCCGTCGAAGTTGTGCTGTAGAGTAGGGGAACTCAGTCCTGTTACGTTGTCGTCTGGGGGATTGTGCACCATGGGAGTTGGAATCATGCAGCGGTTAACGCAGTTCTGGAATCAGCGGGGGCGGCTGGTATTGCTGGCAGGGCTAGCAGGCTTGTCCTTTACGACCTTGACCTGGGTGACCACTGCGGCGCGGGCTCAAAGCAATGGTGGCACCATTACCCTTAAAGCCGATGTGCAAGAAGCCAATGCCCTCACCGGCGTGATTACCGCTCGGGGCAATGTGCAGGTGGAATACCCTTCCCAAGACATCTACGCCACCTCGGCCCAGGCCCAGTATTTTAGCCAAGAGCGGCGCATTATTCTGAGTGGCAATGTGGTCGTAAATCAAGAGGGCAACCGCATTGAAGCCGAAACCATTACCTACTTAATTGACGAGGGGCGATTTGTGGCGCTGCCTCAGCCCAATCGTCAGGTGCAATCGACCTACTTCGTACCCGATGCCGTTGCCCCCGCCCCTGGCAGTGATTCTGGAACCACCGATGCGGGCAATGCCGTCACCCCTTCGCCCGATCCGGATACAACCCTCCAGATTTCTCCGATTACCCCTGCGGATAATCCCTAGCGCGGTTTTTGTAGAAACCTATCGGTAGCCCCACCGTTTCTGAGGCCGTCAGCCCCAAGCAGCCGGCAACCCCTCTGATACAATTTGGGCTGGAGGATTTCTCCTAACGTTGATTCCTATGTTTTTCAGGTCCCCTTGAAAATCGTCTTAGAGAACGTCCAAAAGACCTATAGCAAGCGCCAGGTCGTGAGTCAGGTAAGTTTGGCCGTTGCCCAGGGGGAAATAGTGGGTCTCTTGGGTCCCAATGGGGCCGGTAAGACCACGACTTTTTATATGGCAACGGGCCTAGAGCAACCCGATCGCGGTCGGGTGTGCCTAGACCAAATCGACATTACTGAGCTGCCCATGCACCAGCGGGCACGGTTAGGGATTGGTTATTTAGCCCAAGAAGCCAGTATTTTCCGTCAGCTCACGGTGCGCGATAACCTGCTGCTGGTGATGCAGCAAACCAAGGTTCCCCCTGAGGAACAAGAGTCCCGCCTGCATCATCTGCTCAAGGAATTTCGCCTGGAAACCATTGCCAATACCCTCGGTGTCCAGGTGTCGGGGGGGGAGCGCCGCCGTACTGAGTTGGCCCGAGCCTTGGCGACGGGCACCGACGGGCCAAAGTTTTTGTTTTTAGATGAACCTTTTGCGGGGGTCGATCCGATCGCGGTGGCCGAGATTCAAGCGATTGTTGCCCAACTGCGCGATCGCAACATGGGCATTTTAATCACCGACCACAATGTCCGCGAAACCCTACAAATCATCGACCGGGCCTATATTATGAGCGAAGGGCAGATATTGGCCTCTGGTACCGCTGCTGACCTTTATGACAACCCTCTGGTTCGCCAGCATTACCTCGGTGAAGGCTTCAAACCCTAGCCTCTGAGGCGGTTTGAATCGATATGTTCCTGTCTCTGTTGTGACGGCTGCTCCACCTTGCTATGGCTACTACCCTTCCGCCACAGTCGCCCCGTCCCAATAGCGCTCCGTTTTGGGGCCTGGGTTCGACGATCATGGATCGCTACATTGCCCGAGAATTGACCTTTCCCTTTCTATTTGGGGTGGGGGCTTTCTCCTCCATTGGCATTTCCGTGGGGGCACTGTTTGAGCTGATCCGCCAGGTGACCAATGCGGGGCTCTCGATCAATCTCGCCCTACAGATTTTCGTCCTAAAGCTGCCAGAATTTGTGGTGTTGGCCTTCCCCATGTCAACGCTGTTGGCCACCATGATGACCTACAGCCGCATGTCTAGCGACAGCGAGTTGATTGCGCTGCGGGGTTGTGGGGTAAGCGTCCGGCGGATCATCGCCCCTGCGGTGGTGCTCAGCCTATTGGTGACGGGCCTCACCTTTACCTTTAACGAACTGATTACCCCAGCGGCCAACTACCGAGCCTCCATCACCCTAGAGAAAGCCCTGAATTCCGAGCGTCCCCCCTTCCAAGAGCGCAATATTCTGTACCAAGAGTTTCAGCCCGCTGCCGATGATGCCAGCGCCCAGGAACTCAAGCGGCTGTTTTATGCCCGTCGCTTCGATGGGGAAACCATGTATGGCCTCACCATCCTCGACTTTTCCCAGGAGGGTTTGAGTCAAGTGGTGAGTGCGGATTCGGCCACCTGGGACTTTGGCGGCAACACTTGGGATTTCTACGATGGCACGATTTATGTGGTGTCCCCTGATGGCTCCTTTCGCCACATTGTCAAATTCGACAATCAGGAGCTGCAAATTCCTCGGGTGCCCCTAGACTTAGCCAGCCGTACTAAAAGAGATACGGAAATGAACATTGCTGAGGCCAGCCGTCACCTCGAAACGGTGGTGCGCCAGGGGGGGGACGAGCGCACCATTCGCACCTGGGAAACCCGCATCCTGCAAAAGTATGCGCTGCCCTTTGTTTGTGTGGTGTTTGGGCTAGTGGGCGCTTCGATTGGGGTGCTTCCCCAGCGCACCAGCCGCGCTACCAGCTTTGGGGTCAGCGTGATCATTATTTTTGGGTACTACCTGTTTTCGTTCATCTGCAACGCCATGGGGGAAGTGGGGATTTTATCCCCCTTCCTGGCTGCCTGGTTGCCCACCTTCTTGGGTCTGGGTACGGGGGTTTTATTGATGCAGAAGGCTTCCCGCTAGGGCATCAAACCCCCTTAGGGGTGCAGGGATCTGCACCCCTAAGGGGTTTGTATTCGCCTCGGCCATTACTCTGCGGGGATATAGGTGGGGGCAACATTTTCGGGGCGATAACCTGCGGAAATGCAGCGATCGAGGGCATCAACGGTGGCAAAGTCAGCGGTGGTGCCGAGGGCAAGCACGCATTGGGAATAGCGCACGGGTAGAAGGCTGCGGTGGCAATGGTCTAGCACCGAGAAGGAGTCGTCAACCGTTAGGGTACTGTGGATGTCGGTGACGCAGGTTGAGACCTCTAGGGGGCGGCGATCGCGGCTACAGGCGGTGAGGGCATCCCCAGGAACAATGGTGGTTGTAGCCGCGAGGACACCCGTCACACAGCTAGATATCTCCTGGGGGCGATAGGCCAGGGCACAGGCCGCTGCCACCGTTTCTCGATCAAGGGCCAGGGGCAATAGGTCGCCAACGCAAGTATCGTACTCACTGGCTTGGGCAGCCTCGATGCCGATGGGGCCAGCACCGACAACCATCAGCCCTGCGGCCACAAACGGTAGCATTGACCACGGGAGAATCTTTAGCGATACCGGAGACTTAACCATGGCAAATTGTTAACTCCTTGCATTGTTTTAAGCGCTTGCAAACAAGATAATACGATTCAAAACCGGCTACACATCAACCTTGATCACGATTTCCGACCTTTAAGCTCAGAACTTACCGACGGTATCTGACGTTTTACTGCCGCTGAGCGCGGATGAATCTTCTAAAGTGAGTAAGTAACTTTAACGCTGTTTTCGTAAAGCCGAGGGTATTCCACTATGCACCTAAGTGAGCTGACCCACCCCAATCAGTTACACGATCTGTCTCTGCATCAGTTAGAGCAGATGGCCCGCCAAATTCGCGAGAAGCACCTCGAAACCATCGCTGCTAGCGGGGGGCACTTGGGACCTGGCCTAGGGGTGGTGGAGTTGACGCTCGCTCTTTATCAAACTCTGGATCTCGATCACGACAAGGTGGTCTGGGATGTGGGGCACCAGGCCTATCCCCATAAATTATTGACGGGGCGCTATAGCGACTTTCATACCCTGCGTCAGAAAGATGGGGTGGCTGGTTATTTGAAACTGAGCGAAAACCGGTTTGACCACTTCGGGGCTGGTCACGCCTCTACGAGTATTTCTGCCGCTCTGGGCATGGCGATCGCCCGCGATCGCAAAGGAGAAGATTACAAGGTAGCAGCCATCATTGGTGACGGTGCCCTGACCGGCGGCATGGCCCTGGAAGCAATTAACCATGCCGGTCATTTGCCAGATACCAACCTGTTGGTGGTGCTGAACGATAATGAAATGTCAATTTCGCCCAATGTGGGGGCGATTCCCCGGTATCTCAACAAGATGCGGTTGAGCCCGCCGGTACAGTTTTTGACTGACAACCTCGAAGAGCAGTTCCGCCAAATCCCCTTTGTGGGCGACTCCCTCTCCCCCGAACTCAATCGTTTCAAGGAGGGGATGAAACGGTTGGCGGTGCCCAAGGTCGGAGCCGTGTTTGAAGAACTGGGCTTTACCTACATGGGGCCTGTAGATGGCCACAACCTCAGCGAGCTACTCGCCATCTTTAACGAAGCCCACAACATTCCAGGACCAGTGCTGGTGCATGTGGCCACAGTCAAAGGTAAAGGCTACGAAATCGCCGAAAAAGACCAAGTGGGCTACCACGCTCAATCGCCCTTTGATCTGGCGACCGGCAAAGCCAAACCCTCCAAAACCCCCAAGCCACCCACCTATGCCAAGGTCTTTGGCAATACCCTCACCAAAATCGCAGAAGATAATCCCAAGGTCATTGGCATTACTGCCGCCATGGCCACCGGGACCGCCCTGGATATCCTCGGCAAGAAATTCCCCGATCAGTATATTGATGTGGGCATTGCCGAGCAGCATGCGGTGACCCTAGCCGCAGGGATGGCCACCCAAGGGATGCGGCCCGTCGCGGCAATTTACTCCACCTTTTTGCAGCGGGCTTTTGACCAGATCATCCACGATGTTTGCATCCAGAAACTACCGGTATTTTTCTGTTTAGACCGGGCTGGGATTGTCGGTGCCGATGGCCCCACCCACCAAGGCATGTATGACATTGCCTATATGCGGTGCATTCCCAACATGGTGCTGATGGCCCCCAAGGATGAGGCCGAACTGCAACGCATGATTGTCACCGGGATTGAGTATACTGACGGCCCGATCGCCGTGCGCTATCCCCGAGGGAATGGGGTCGGGGCTCCCCTCATGGAAGAGGGGTGGGAGCCCTTGCCCATTGGTAAGGCTGAGGTGCTTCGCAATGGGGATGATCTGCTGATTACCGGCTATGGTTCGATGGTCTATCCAGCCCTGCAAACGGCGGAAATTTTGAGTGAACATGGTGTCGAAGCAACGGTGCTCAATGCCCGCTTTGCCAAGCCCCTAGACGAGGAACTGATTTTGCCGCTGGCTCAGCGGCTGGGTCGAGTGGTCACAATGGAGGAAGGCTGTATCATGGGCGGTTTTGGCACGGGGATTGCAGAAGCGCTGCTAGAGGCTCAAATCGCGGTGCCGGTGCTGCGGCTGGGGGTCCCTGATGTGCTGGTGGACCATGCCACGCCCGATCAGTCCAAAATTTCCCTAGGTCTGACGCCCTCTCAAATGGCGGAAACGATTTTAGCGAAGTTTAAACTCGCCCAGGCTATGCCGATGTCTGTGCCGCAAGCCTAGGCTAACTTGTCCGCTTGGGGGTTTGGCCATGTCAAACCCCTGCCGCAAGTCGCCATGATGACCGAATGTTGCTGATTATTTCTGGGGCCACCACCAATGACTGATGTTGCTGCCGATACCCATGTTTACCCGGTTTTATGGCGGCAGGGGCAAGTGCTGTTGATTGATCAACGTAAGCTCCCCCGTGAGTATGCGGTGGTGGCCATTAGTCGCTATGAGGATATGCTGACGGCGATTAGCGATCGCATCGTTCGCGGCGGTCCAGCCCTGGCATTAGCCGTTGCCTATGGGATCTGCCTAGGCGCTGCTAGCATCCGAACTGACGATCATGAGGCTTTTTTAGAACGGCTGGAGGCGATATCCGACCAATTCAAAGCCTCTCGCCCAGACAAGGCCAATCTCCTCTGGGCCGTAGACCACATGATGAAACTGGCCCAAACCACCCAGGGCACCGTTGACCACATCAAGGCGCAGCTGGTCACCACAGCCCAGACCCTACAGCAAGAGGACTGGGAAACCTGTCGGGCGATCGGTCGCCATGGCCTAGCGGCGCTCCCCTCCTCCCCAGACCAGCTCACCCTCTATACCCATTGCAACCACGGGGCGCTGGCCACCTCTGGTTATGGCACCTCCCTTGGCATTGTCCGCACCGCTTGGCAGGAAGGTCGCCTCGAACAAATCATTGCTGGGGAAACCCGTCCCTGGCTGCAAGGCTCCCTCCTGACCGCCTGGGAATGCGTTCAGGAGGGCATTCCGGTTACGGTGGTTACCGATAGTATGGCCGCCCACTTTATGCAGCAGCGACGCATCCATGCCGTGTTGGTGGGGGCCGATCGCATCGCCGCCAATGGTGACACCCTCAACAAAATTGGCACCTATCCTTTGGCCCTGGCCGCGAAAGCAGAGGGGGTCCCTTTCTTTGTCGCTGCCCCTTTTTCTACGATCGATTTTTCCATGGCAGATGGCCAGGGCATGGCGATCGCCCAGGGAGACACCACCGATGTCTGTCAGTTGGGGGGGGTGCCGATTTGCCCCCCCGGCGTCGGTGCCTACCATCCCCTCGCAGATCTGACCCCAGCAGCGCTGATTACCGCCATCGTGACGGAAAAGGGCGCGATCGCCCCGAGTGATTTAGCGAACAGCCAGACTGAGTGATATCAAGTCCGCTGGCCATCGCTCAATTGCTTCACCACCACATACAAAATTGGCACCACGAACAGGCTCAAGAACGTGGCCACAAACATGCCGCCAAACACCGCCGTCCCCAAGGACTGACGGCTGCCGGCCCCGGCCCCCGTGGCAATCACCAGCGGAAAAATACTGCTGAGGGTGGAGATTGCCGTCATCAAAATCGGTCGCATCCGTTGCTCTGCGGCATTAAACGCTGCCTTGACAATGGACTGCCCTTCATCGCGCAGTTGGTTGGCAAACTCCACAATTAAAATCGAGTTTTTGCTGGCCAGACCAATCAACATCACCAGGCCAATTTGGCAGTAAACATCATTGGATAACCCCCGCAGGGTTTGGGCCAAGAGTGCCCCCAGCACCGCCAAGGGCACCGCAAACAGAATGATCACCGGGTCGATAAAGCTTTCGTACTGAGCCGCCAGCACCAAAAAGACAAACACCATCCCCAATCCAAAAATGATCGGGGCCTGATTGCCCGACTCCAATTCTTCTAGGGAGCTGCCCGACCATTCGTAGCCCATGCTGGGGGGTAGTACCTGATCAGAGACCTCAGCCATCGCCGCCAAAGCTGCGCCAGAACTCACCCCAGGGGCAGGCCCACCGTTAATGTCGATAGAGCGATAGAGGTTGTAGTGGTTGATCACCTGCGCCCCAATGGTGGGGGTGAGGGTGACCAAATTGCCCAGGGGAATCATGGCATCCCGCTGTGATCGCACATATAGCTTTGCAATATCCTCGGGATTAGACCGGAATTGCTCATCAGCTTGCACATAGACCCGGTAGGTGCGCTGCCCCTGAATAAAGTCATTGACATAGCGCGAACCCAGGTAGGTCTGGAGGGTGCCGAAGATATCATCGATATTTACGTCTAGGGCCTTGGCGCGATCGCGATCCACCTCAATAAAAAACTGAGGCGTAGCCGCTGAATAGGTACTAAACACCCCCTGTAGGTCTGGGTTTTGGTTAGCGGCCCCCAACATTTCCCCCAGTTTTTGGATCAGCGTGTCTAGGCTGAGATTGCCCTGGCGATCTTGCAGTTGATACTGGAAGCCCCCAAATTGACCCAAACCCTGGATAGAAGGCGGGTTTACCGGAAACACTCGCGCCTCTGTAATTTGTGAGGCCTGCCCCCAAAGCTGGCCAATTAAAGCTTGGGCCGATTGGCCGGGTCCCCGCTCTGACCAAGGCTGTAGGGTCGTGAAAATCACGCCGTTGTTGACAGTGTCGCTACCAAAGCCAAAGCCCCCCACGGCAAAGGTGGCCCGCACCCCCGGCAGCGCCAGCAAAATGTCTTCGACCTTGCCCATCACATCGCTGGTGTAGTTGAGGGAAACCCCTTCGGGAGACTGTACCAAGGTAATGAAATAGCCCTGATCTTCATCGGGCAAAAAGGCCGAGGGCACCGATTGGTAGAGCCAGCCCGTGGCAAACAGCAGGGCTACAAACACAGCTAAAACCAAAACCTTGAGCCGATTCAGGGCCTCCAAACTGGCCCGATAGCGCTCCCGAATCCAATCGAGCCAGCGGTTAAAGCGGTCAAAGATCGCCCCCAACCAGCCCCCCATGGGGGGCTTTGCCCGCAGCAAGAGCCCCGATAGGGTGGGGGTGAGGGTAAGGGCATTGAAGGTGGAGAGGGCGATCGCAAAGGCAATGGTCAGGGCAAATTGCTGATACAACGCCCCTGTTGTGCCGGGGAAAAAAGCCACGGGAATAAACACCGCCATCAGCACGAGGGAGGTGGCAATCACCGCCCCCGTCAGGGACTGCATCGCCTCGATCGCCGCCCGCACCGGCGGTCGGCCCTCGGCTTGAATTTTGCGAGAAATGTCTTCCACCACCACGATGGCGTCATCCACCACCATGCCCGTGGCCAGGGTGAGGCCAAACAGGGTGAGGCTATTGATTGAGAAGCCAAAGATTTTGACGATGGCGAAGGTGCCAATTAGAGCGACGGGAATGGTCACCGCTGGAATGATGGTGGTGCGCCAGTCTTGCAGGAAGATGAAAATCACCAGCACCACCAACCCCACCGCCTGAATCAGGGTCCAGAGCACCTCCGACAGGGATTGCTCCACATACTCAGTGGTGTCGAAGCCGATGCCATACTCCACCCCTGGCGGGAATTGGCTGGCCAACTCGGCCATGGTTGTCTTGACGCCCTGGGCCACCTCTAGGGCGTTACTACCCGGCAGCTGAAAGATCCCCAGACCCACCGCTTCCTGACCCCGAAACCGTAGAAAGGAGCTATAGGCTTCAGCCCCCAATTCCACTCGCCCTACATCCTGGAGCTTGACTAGGGTGCCGTTGGCATCGGTCTTCAGCACTAGGTCTTCAAAGTCTTCAAGGCTCTGGAAGCGGCTCACGGCCCGTAGGTCAATCTGGTAGCGTTGTCCTTCGCTGGAGGGGGGCTGCCCCAGTTGACCAGCCCCCACCTGAATATTTTGCTCCCGCAACGCATTTACCACATCCTGGTCGGTGAGACTGAGGCTGGCCATACGCTGGGGATCGAGCCAGAGCCGCACGGCATAGGTGCGCTCCCCAAAGATGATCACATTACCGACGCCCTGAACCCGCCGCAGGGCATCGACGATGTAGAGATCGGCGTAGTTACTTAGAAAAATATTGTCGTAGCTGTCGTCCTCGGTATAGAGGCTCATGGCCAGCAAGATGTTGCTGGACTCTTTGCTAACGGTGACCCCTTGCTGCAAAACCGGCTCTGGCAACTGGGGCTCCGCTAAAGACACCCGATTTTGAATGTCTACAGCGGCAATATCTTTGTCCCGCCCGCCTTCGAAGGTGGCGGTAATGCTGCTGATGCCGTTGTTGGTGCTGCTGGAGGTCATGTAGCGCATGCCCTCCACCCCGTTAATTTGGCGTTCCAGCAGGCTGGTGACAGTTTTTTCGACGGTCTCGGCATCGGCCCCCACATAGGCGGCCCGCACACTCACTTGGATAGGGCTGATGTCAGGGAACTGGGCCACTGCCAGAGTCGGGATACTGATCACCCCAACCAACAGCATGATCAGGGCGCAGACGATCGTCAGGACCGGACGTTTAATGAAAAAGTTGACCACGGTGGGAGGAGGCTAGGGGGATTGAGGGGCTGGGGAGCTG
>CAYGVA010000043.1:0-24318 GCA_964353225.1 uncultured Leptolyngbya sp. | reverse complement strand
AAGAGATATAGCCCACCAACCCCACCGCCCCCACCACTTGCAGGGTGAAAGCCGCCACCAGGGTTGTGCGCAGGGGCAGCTTCAGGGGAAATTGATAGGCATGGGGACTGGGGGGGCGATTAAACATGCCTACTCCTATACTGTGGCAGTGCCCTTGCGCAAATCACCGTGTCCCATCATCGCATTTGACTGGGGTATGGCAAGGGACGGACCCACCCCCATCATTGACGAGTGTGCCGATCATGGCCGGAAGCCCAGCCTAGCCGAAAGACCCAGCCAATCGTTCAACACCAATGTGCTGAACTAACGCATCATGGTTCAGGGACTGATACCAGAGCCTTTACCTGAATGGGCGAGACATCCAAGGAACGCAAAACCAAACAGCGCCTCGACACGTTGCTCGTTGAGCAGGGGTGGTGCGAAACCCGCCAGCAAGCCCAGCGGGTGATTCGGGCCGGGGAAGTGCAGGTCAATCATCAGATTGTGGATAAACCGGGTACCCCGATCCCCGTTGACAGCGAAATTCAGGTCAAGCAAAAACCACCCTATGTGTCGCGGGGGGGCGAGAAACTGGCCAAAGCATTGGAAACCTTCGGGGTTGCGGTGGGCGATCGCATCTGCCTCGATGGTGGCATCTCTACCGGGGGCTTTACCGATTGCCTGCTGCAACAGGGGGCGACCCAGGTCTATGGCATTGACGTGGGTTACGGCCAAGTCGCCTGGAGCCTGCGCCAAGACCCCCGCGTCATCCTGCGGGAGCGCACGAACCTACGCCACCTCGCTGCCGATGATCTATACAACTCTGGGGCCGTTCGCCCTGATTTGGGGGTGATAGATGTGTCATTTATCTCCCTTATCAAGGTGTTACCGGCCTTTTGGCAATTGCTTCAGCCCCCCCGCGAAGCCATCCTCTTAGTCAAACCCCAATTTGAAGTGGGCCGAGAAAAGGTGGGAAAACGGGGGGTCGTGCGCGACTCACAGGTTCAAGCCGAGGCGATTTGGCGAGTGCTCGCAACCGCCCGCGAATTGGGATGGCGCGATATCGGTCTCACCTATTCCCCCATCACCGGCCCCGCCGGCAATATCGAGTATCTACTGTGGCTGTCTATGCCCATGCCAGAAATCGTAGCCCCACCCTTGACGCTACAGCATATTCAACATCTGACTCAGGCAGCGAAGGCAACTCTGGATCGGCCTTAACCAAGCCCTGTAAACCCTGTTTTTTCGGTTGAGAGGGCGTCTAAGAATGATCGACCCAATCAATCTTTTTGATTGACCTGCCCGCTGCAAAAGCCCAGCCATATCAGTCGTAGAGCCGCTCACCTTACAATAGAAGTAGATCAGCTTGCTTGGCCCTTCAACAGGCATCCCGAAATAGAGACACCGAAGCACGGGGCATAGCCCCCATGTACCACGCCTAGAACAGACCAAATTCGCCCGAGAATGGAGATAAACAAGTCTATATGACTAATGCCCAGTCAAAAGAACGGGTGCGAGAGCGCACTGTCCTATTAGCCGAACTCTATGAGCGCGACGCTCCCGATTTAGCCAAGTTTCTGAAGCGTAAACTCAAATACGCAAGCAACCCCTAAATTTCTCTTCAATGGGCTGGGAAAAGTGTCTATCTGTGATCGTCAGCATAGGAATGCCGCACTTTTCCCTAGCTCTAAATGCAATGGAGTGGATGCGAAAGCGCCTTGCCAACGCTGCATCGGGGTAGCTCATGGCTATGCGACCACAGCTAAAACGACCTGAAAACCATGGGGGTAGTTGGAACGATATTCGCAATAGTCAGCCATATCATCCATGCCGATAGCAGTAAGGACAACCTCTGCAGCCATCCATAGGGTTATCTTAAATATAAGTTGCTTCCACCGAACTCTCATGATGGTTTCATCCAGAGGCTAACGGCTGACACCCCTAATGTGCCTTAGCTCGCCTGGGAGCAACACTATGGATTTACGGATTTAGAATAGGGGCTAAGCCAACGTCTCCGTAACTCCCCATATACCCTCGCCAGCTCCTTCAAGCGCACGCCTCATCCAGCAAGGCGTTGAGCCCATTGCTTACACGCACAAAAATCCCAGTTCACATCGAGTTCGGTATGCCCACCAGGGAAAACATTTCAGATTGTTGCTTAATAATGAGAAAATACTAATTTAAGGTTTGCAAAAATAGGATCCTTACTTTATGGCTCATATCGAGTTCGCCCGGGGCATTGTCGAAGAAGTGATTCCCGATGTGCGTTTGACCCGTGCCCGCGACGGCAGCGATGGCACGGCCACATTCTACTTTGACCACCCCAAAGCACTGACCGGGGAAACCGGAGGCGAGATTACAGGCATGTATCTCATAGATGAAGAAGGCGAGCTCGTTAGCCGTGAGGTCAATGGCAAGTTCGTGAATGGTGAGCCAGCTGGGATCGAAGCGATCTACGTCATGAAAAGCGTAGAAGCCTGGGAACGCTTCATGCGATTCATGGAGCGGTACGCCGAGCAAAATGGCTTGGGCTTCACCAAAAGCTAATTGCGTGAAGGTTTGTCCCCCGCAGGTCTAGCCTGCATGGGTGAATATTCACTGGGGTCAGCACCGCCATGAACATGAAAAAACCGGGAGTAGTTAATTACTGCCTCCCGGTTTTTGGATGGTGAATTTGCACGCTGAGCTAGCCTGCTGCCTACCCTTAGTAGGCGTCTTGCAGCTCGTAAAAGTCTGGGGAAATATAGTCCTTTCGCAAAGGCCAACCCACCCAATCCTCTGGCATCAGCAACCGCTTCAAGTTGGGATGCCCTTCATAAATAATGCCGTACATGTCATAGCTCTCTCGCTCTTGCCAGTCGGCAGCCTTCCAAATCCAGTAGACCGACGGTATTTTTGGGGTGTCGCGGGGCAAGAAAACCTTAACCCGTAGCTCCGCAGGGCGATCGGCATTGTCATCCACCTTGGTCAGGTGATAAAAACTCACCAAACTATCGCCAGGCCCCATATCGTAGGCCCCTTGACACTGGAGGTAGTTAAACCCGTAGGCATAGAGGGCCGTGCAAACGGGAATCAGGAACTGGGCTTCTACTTTAAGAACTTCTATCCCCAGATGGTCCGGCTCTAGAATTTCATGGCCAAAACCATTGCCGGTCAGCCACTTAGAGACTTCACCAGCTTCTACAATCGAGCCCTGCTCAGGGTTATTTTCCTGATCCTCAGCCATTTTCTGCCACCTCGGGTTGGGGTGTTTTGTCTAAAACAGGGGAAACGGGCATCCCCATTGCCGCCATTAGCTCTTGGGGGGGCGCTTCGCGGGTACTAGAGCGGAGGTATTGACCGGTCAGAATCGGGTCAACGGGTTTCAAGCTGTGCTTCACCGTGTAATAGCGCTCGGCCTGCACAAAGTTACCCCGCTCCGCCATGGACTCATTAGCAATCTTTTTGCGCAGCTTGATAATGGCGTCAAAAATAGCCTCAGGCCGAGGGGGGCATCCAGGAATGTAAACATCTACCGGGATTAGCTTGTCTACGCCCCTGACCGCAGTCGGGGAATCACTGCTAAACATCCCTCCGGTAATGGTGCAGGCCCCCATCGCAATGACGTATTTGGGTTCAGGCATTTGCTCATACAGACGGACCAGCGCTGGGGCCATTTTCATGGTGATGGTGCCCGCTGTGATAATCAGGTCTGACTGGCGAGGGCTCGATCGGGGCAATAGCCCGAACCGGTCAAAGTCAAATCGAGAACCAATCAGCGCCGCAAACTCAATGAAACAACAAGCGGTCCCATAGAGCATGGGAAATAGACTTGAGAGCCGAGTCCAGTTGTAGAGATCGTCAACGGTGGTCAAAATGACGTTTTCTGACAGGTCTTGGGTGACCGCTGGGGGACCGACCGGATTCATCATCCGCTCATCCGAGGACAGCACTGAATTACCCGCAGTTTCTGGGTTTAAGACCATTCCAACGCTCCTTTACGCCATGCATAGACCAACCCCACCACGAGAATCGCGATGAAAATCAAAGCTTCCACAAACGCTAACAACCCCAATTGGTTGAATGCCACTGCCCAGGGATAGAGAAATACCGTCTCTACGTCAAAGATCACAAAAACCAGGGCAAACATGTAGTAGCGAATGTTGAACTGAATCCAGGCTCCCCCAATCGGTTCCATGCCGGATTCATAGGTGGTCCGCCGTGCAGCGCCTTTGCCTTTTGTGCCCAGTAGACCGGCCAGGGAGAGGGCCAAGACGGGAACCGAACAGGAGATGATTAGAAAAACGAGGAAGTACTCGTATCCGCTAAGAACAAACAAAGCTCACACCTAATGGAAGGGCCCCAAATGTTAATGACCCAGTTCTGCTGATTATCTTAGTTTACATTCAGGCAGGCGTCTGAAGGGCAGAGGCTTGAATTCGGATCTAAATGCCCAACTCGACACGGCTAAAGTGAGAGCCGGACGTTCCATGTCATAATTAGTTACAAAGGTCTCATCTTGGCGTGAGCGACCATCTGAGATGGCGTCACCCCAGGGTAACCATAGCGAGTCGCTATCTAGGTGGAAGCCAGTGGAAGAGACAACCCCTGACGAATTACTAGAGTCTCAAGAGTCTCAGTCTGAGGAGGCAGCAGCGCCGCTGACGCCCGCAGAGATGGACCAGTTTGAATGCCGAGCCTGTGGCTATACCTATGAGCCCGTCAAAGGAGACAGCGCTGCAAAGGTTGCCGCTGGTGTAGCTTTTGACGACTTGCCTGTAACCTGGCGGTGCCCAGTCTGTGGGGCATCCAGAAAGCAATTTAGCAACATCGGCCCTCAAAACTCGCCTTCCGGATTCAAGGAGAATTTGGGCTACGGATTTGGGGTTAATACCCTTACCCCTGGGCAGAAAAATATCCTGATTTTTGGGGCTCTGGCCATGGGAGTCCTGTTTTTTATGAGCCTCTATGGTCTGCAATGATGGGGCGATGGGTCTGTCATTCGGTCACTGGTTTGAACGTGGCTGTTTTATCGGTTTGTTCTTGTTCTTTAGGCAGTTGAGTTGATGCAAGCTTTGGTTGTCCCCTTCAGAAAACTGATCGCGATCGCTGCGATCGCCCTGCTTACGGTCGGGTGTGGCAATGCTTTTTTGGCTAATGTCGAGTCCAACCCTTGGCAGGTCATCGCCCTCGACACGGAAGCAACCTTCTCCGATGTGGATTTCACCGATGATGTTAACCACGGCTGGTTGGTGGGGAGCCGCAGCACATTGATGGAAACCACCGATGGCGGTATCACCTGGGAGCCTCACCCTCTGGACCTGGGGGATAAGCGTTACACCTTTACCTCGGTCAGTTTTGCTGGGGATGAAGGTTGGATTACAGCCCAGCCCAGTTTGCTGCTGCACACCACCGATGGCGGTGAAACTTGGGCCAATGTTTCCCTGAGTGAACAACTGCCGGGCAATCCGTTCATGGTGACTGCATTGGGGCCAAAAGAAGCCGAGATGGCAACGGATGTAGGGGCAATTTATCGCACTAAAGATGGGGGCGAAAACTGGAAGGCCATGGTGCTGGGTGCAGTCGGGGTCGTGCGGAATATGACCCGTGATGCGGATGGTCGCTATGCTGCTGTTTCTTCTAGGGGCAACTTCTACTCTACTTGGACACCGGGAGAATTGGACTGGCACCCCTATAATCGCCAAAACTCACGTCGGCTACAAAACATTGGCTTTAATGCTGAGGGCGGACTGTGGTTGATCTCCCGAGGGGGGCAGTTGCAGTTCTCTGATACAGGGGAAGAAGACGACTGGCAGGCACCGATTAGCCCAGAATTTTCCAGTAGCTGGGGACTGCTCGATATTGCTTACCGCACCCCCAATGAACTCTGGGTCTCTGGTGGGGGCGGTAACCTGATCATCAGCCAAGATGGTGGCGAAACTTGGCAAAAAGATAATGCCGTTGGAGATGTGCCTTCTAACTTCTACCGCATCATATTTGTCTCCCCCGAGCAGGGGTTTGTCTTGGGGCAGCGGGGTTACCTACTCCGGTATGATGCAAATACAGCGCTTTCCGCTTGAAGGTGTTGATTACACTGCTCTCCTCGATGAGGTAGGGCACAGGCTTGTTACGGGATTCAGCGTTCCGTATGATTAGGATAATTAGAATCTAAAATTTGAACCCGAGGAGAGGTTGATATGGCAGGTACAACAGGTGAAAGGCCGTTTGGAGATATTGTTACTAGTATTCGATACTGGGTCATCCATAGCGTTACCATTCCAGCATTATTTGTTGCCGGTTGGTTGTTTGTGAGCACGGGCTTAGCCTACGATGCTTTTGGCACGCCCCGTCCTAACGATTATTACCAGAGTAATCAGATGGAGCTACCGATTGTGTCTGACCGGTATGACGCTCGCCAGCAAATTCAAGACTTTTTAGCTGAGTAGCGACCCAGAGAATAGTCTGAGTCATCGATATTGGAAACGAAGTGGTGAAATCCAAATGACTAGTAATAGCCCCAACGAACCTACTGTTTATCCTATTTTTACCGTCCGTTGGTTGGCGGTTCATACCCTGGGTGTCCCTACGGTGTTTTTCCTAGGGGCGATCGCGGCAATGCAGTTTATTCAAAGATAGGAGACCCCCGTGGACCGGAGTACAAACCCTAACAAGCAACCCGTTGAGTTGAACCGTACATCTCTATTTTTGGGATTGTTGCTGGTGTTCGTGCTGGGATTACTGTTTTCCAGCTACTTCTTTAACTAGATCAATAACAGATCGGCCAAGCTGATTTTGTTCAAGGGATTGGGCTGTGTTGAAAAAATTGGGTAGGAGGTACAAGGCATGATTAAAAATGGACGAATTCCCTTGTGGCTAGTCGCAACCGTTGCTGGCACAGGGGTGCTAGTGGTTGTGGGTATCTTCTTCTATGGCTCTTATGTTGGTGTCGGCTCCGCCATCTAGGGGGTGCGATCGCTAATAGTCCCATAGATGGGTAACTGAGATTTGAGATCGGGTGGCGCGGTTTATCGCGCCACCCGGTTTTTGTCAGGGCCGTTGGACCGTGATCGAGGGGGATACCAGCGGCAAAATCTGCCCTTAGCCCCCAGGGACGGACAGGGAATGGCAAAATAGGGCCTGTTGTGTTGGGCACCCACGATGGCCGCAGAGATTACCGTCAATTTGCTTCAGGGTTCGGTTCGGTTTGGGTTTTCCCCTGAGGCTGCCCAAGATCTGAAGCAAGCCCTGATGACCTTAATGGATAGCCTTAAGGCCAGTGCGGCCCAGGGCGGCAGCACTGGCCCCCGGAAACCCGCCCCGTCAATGGAATACCAACATACAGGGGAGGTATTTTTAGAGGTGTTTTGCAATCCTAATATTTGGCCCAGCCCCTTTGCGGCAAAGCTATTGATTACCGTTCGTGACGATCGCATCCGCTTGACCACCGAGGCTGAGCTGACCCGCATCCTCGAAGATGTCAATTTATACCTAGAGGCCGCTGCATAAAGGCAAAATCGCCCCAGTCTTTCCCAGGAGACACGCTACACTTTTAATGATTGAGGTTGTATTGCGAAATGTTTCTGCATATCGTAATCCCTGCAAATCAGTTCATCTAGACTGCCGGTACAACGGAGTTGCGTTTTCCCATGAACCCAGACACTTTGAGCCAGACCCTTCAAAAAGGCGTGCGCGTCACCCTGGGCGCGACGGCCTCCATGCTAGATGCGCTGAAGGATCCCCAAGGATCCCAAGCCAAATTCTCTGAAATTGGCACGGATGTCGATCGCCTCACGGAAACCCTAGAGGCCCGTGGTGCAGAGACGGAGCAAGAGGCTCGACAAATGGTGGATAGCCTCATCGCTCAGATGCCCCCAATGCCAGCGAATCCCTTTAGCCCCACCCCCGCGTCTGAGGCAGTGGTGGATGCTCAGACTATCCCCGTGACCGATGTAACGGTTCAGCGAGAGCTAGAAGCATTGACCCAAGAACTGTCTAGCTTGCGCCAAGAGATTGACAGTCTCAAATCCTAGGGGTGTTTCATCCTGGCTTGGGACAGGGCTTGATCGCACTGTGCATATAGGGCTGATGGGGTGCTGTCATTATGAATCACCACATCGGCCCGACCAACCTTGTCCCTGAGGGGCCACTGGTTCTGGATACGGGCGATCGCCTCAGCTATAGCCAAACCATCTCGGGCCATCAGCCGAGTTTGCTGCACCGTTTCTAGGCAAGTCACGACCCAAATCTCGTTTACTTGCTCGGTCAGGTTAGCCTCAAACAGCAGCGGAATGACCTGCACGACGACCTCGACCTCAGACAGATCCGCCATCTGGTCAGCAAAACGCTGGCGCACAAAAGGATGAACCTGCGCTTCTAACCAATCTTTCTCCGTCGAGTCAGTGAAGATGATTTGCCCCAGGGCGGGACGATTGAGCGTGCCATCGTTCTTGAACAGGGTCGGCCCGTAGCGCTGGGCGATTGCGGCCAAAATCTCCGTCCCTGGGGCTACGGCCTCCCGAGCGTACAGATCAGCATCTAAAATCGGTAGCCCATGGTGGTGGGCCAAGTAGTTGGAAACGGTGCTTTTGCCGGTGGCAATGCCGCCGGTCAAGCCAATGACGCATTGGTCCATTGAGCGATGGCCTGAATGAGCCCCTCTAGGGTATATTCTTGCGCTTCGATATCCACTCGCCCCAACAGCTCATGGCACGTTTCAGAGGTTTTGGGGCCAATGGAGGCGATTGCAACATTGTCTAAAGCCATGGCCCAATCTGCCCCCAATCCTAAGCTGAGCAGTTGGCAGCAGTGGCGCACGGTCTTAGAGCTGGCAAAGGTGATTACCTCAACGGTGCGGGCTTGGAGGGCCGCGATCGCCCCTGGGTCTGGAGCCCCTGGGCACCCCGACTCGTAGGCAGGCACTTCGGTGACCTTAGCCCCTGCGGCAGTCATCGCTTTCACCAGCACGGCCCTGCCACCACTCTCCACCCGGGGAAACAATAACCTTAGCCCGGCGACGGGTTCCGGGAAGTGGGCCACAAGCGCATCAGCCACAAAATCAGGGGGAATAAAGTCTGGGGTGAGGCCCCGCTGTTGCAAGATTTTGGCCGTTTTTTTACCCACCACCGCTAGCTTGACGGCTTGTAAACCAGCGGGATTGCCCACCTGCTCCAGCCGGTCTAAACAGTAATTCACAGCATTGGCTGAGGTCAAAATCAGCCAATCGTAGTCGGGCAAATGGGCGATCGCCCGATCCAGGGGTTCCCAACTAGAGGGGGGGTGAATTTCCAGCGCTGGCATTTCTAGGACCCGTGCCCCCTGAGCAACCAGCAAATCATGAAAGTGGCTGGGCTGTTCTGCCGCACGGGTCACCAAAACAGACAGTTGAGCCAGGGGAGAAGCATCCATGTAAAGTATAAAAAATAACTTGGTATATGCGGGAATACCAGGAATGCTCCTCAGTATTCTTGCTGGGTTTAGAGTATAAAAAGTCTAAAATCTGGTTGACAGCCTATACAGAACGGAGGCTGTCATCTATATATTGCAAGGGCTGTCGTCACAAGATTGTCACATTGTTAGGCTAAAACGAATTTAGGTGTATTTAAGGGTAAGTGGCTGACTTTCTGAGGCCATAGCTTCAGGCGATGGAAATCCGATGCCGTGACACCTACCCTGGCCCATTAAAAGCGTATCAAAAACAACATAGAAAATAAATATTTATAAAGATGTCGTCATGCAGCCCCCCAACACCTTCCCCACCCAGTCCCAAAGCCGTCTACATCCGCTAGGGCTTGCCCAGCTCGGACAAACCCTCTTGAGCGCTGTGTTGCCATCGGGACAGCGGTTTCGGTTGCTGCGATACTTCTCGGTTGCGAGCTTGACCGCATTCTTGATCGCCACAGGGCTGCTAGCCGTGTTTTACCGGCAACGGGCCACCCGAGATCTGGTCACGTTGACGGAGAATCAAAATGTCAACCTTACCCAGCTCTTTGCCAATACCCTTTGGCCCAAATATGGTTATTTTTTGTCGACGACTCAACCCCTCAATGACGATCAGTTGAAAGCGGCCCAACAATTCGAGCAACTGCACCAAGAAGTACTGGCCAATGTAGAAGATACTTCTGTTCTGAAGGTCAAATTTTATGATCTTCAGGGTCGCACCGTTTTTTCGACCGATCTTAACCAAGTGGGGGACGACAAAAGTGACTCCTCAGGGTTCCTAGCGGCCCAGTCGGGAGAGGTTTTGAGCCAATTAGACCATCGAGATACCTTTGCCGCTTTAACGCAAACCCTAAAAAATCGTCACTTGCTGTCGAGCTATGTCCCGATTCGGGCAGGTGGCAGTGGCGGAGACATTGTGGGGGTGGCAGAACTCTACACCGACGTCACCCCATCCCTGGGTCAGATCCACCAGACGCAGCGCACTATTGTGGCGGGCAGTCTGCTAATTTTGGGGCTGCTATACGGCATTTTGTGGATGATTGTGCAGCGAGGCAATTATCTCCTCCAGCAGCAATATCAACAGCTTGAAGTCTCCGAGGTGCGCCATCGCCAACAGGCGGAGAAACTGTCCCAAATATTGCTAGAACTGCGCAAGACCCAGGCTCAAATGGTGCAAAATGAGCGGCTATCTAGCCTAGGGCAGTTGGTGGCAGGGGTCGCCCATGAGATTAATAACCCCACCAACTTTATCCATGGCAATCTGGTTCATTTTGAAGACTACGCCGACACCCTATTAACCTTGCTGCAGTTGTATCGCACCTACCATCCCGATCCTGCCCCCGAAATTCAGGCGGCCTTGGCTAATGCCGATGTCGATTTCCTCGCCGCAGATCTCCCTAAAATGCTGACATCCATGCACATGGGGACCGAGCGCATCCGTCAAATTATTTTATCCCTACGGAACTTTTCCCGATTAGATGAGGCCACGGTAAAAGCCGTAGATATTCATGAGGGCCTCGACAGTACCCTGATGATTTTGGAGCATCAGCTCAAGGAGCAGTCCGATCGCCCCGCGATTCAGTTGATCAAGCAATATGGGGATCTGCCGAAAGTAGAATGCTATGCCGGTCAGCTCAATCAAGTGTTTATGAATATTCTTGCCAATGCCATAGATGCCATAGATGAGGTAAGTAAACAGCGGCCCCATGGTGGAAATCGTGCCGTTCCTGGAACCATCACCATTACCACCGAGCTATCTGATCAGGGCTGGGTAAAAATCGCGATTACTGATACGGGCAAAGGCATGACGCTAGAAACCCAAAAGCAGCTCTTTGATCCGTTCTTTACCACTAAGCCGGTGGGCAAAGGCACGGGGCTGGGTATGTCCATTAGCCATCAAATTATTACCCAGACCCACGGTGGCACCCTAGAGGTTGACTCTAGGCTCGGTCAGGATACGACCCTGACCCTGTACATCCCGATCCGACAAACATCATCAGTGGTGTAGGTGCAGGTCCTAATAACAATATTTATTCGACATTCCGCCCTCACAGTAGTTCAGATGGCCTACCAAAGGCTGAAATGCTGGATCTAAAACGCTGTTAGATTTCATGCTCGAAGGTGTCAGGTAGAAATCCGGAGCATGGGGTTATGGAAACGATGGTAAAAAAGCTGCGCCTCGAATAACCCAATGCCCGACAGACTGGGTCCCCACAGATGGGCTGAGTCCACTTGCGATTTCAGGGCAGATCCCGCTGCCTCGGGGACAATTTAAAATGGGTGTAGAAAAACCATGACCGTCAATTCATATCCTTTAGTTATCAATGCCCATCGCTTATCCCCTTGATCCCCATTTGGTTATCTAAAACACGTCACCTCAAATAAATTCACGGCTCCCCCTTGCCAAGGAGAACCTACCGTCCCACACTGAAGGTGGACAATCGAGGGATGTTTAAGGCAGTTGCGAGGTTTTTGGTGAAACGAGTTTTAGCCATCATTCTTGGGGGAGGGGCCGGTACTCGCCTGTATCCGTTGACAAAATTCCGGGCGAAGCCAGCGGTTTCTCTGGCTGGTAAGTATCGGTTAATTGATATTCCTGTTAGCAATTGCATTAATTCTGACATTCATAAGCAGTATGTCTTGACGCAATTCAACTCTGCGTCGTTGAATCGACATATTTCCCGAGCCTACACGTTTTCTCAGTTCTCTGAGGGCTTTGTGGAGGTTCTGGCAGCCCAGCAAACCCCGGACAGCCCGAGCTGGTTCCAGGGAACAGCGGATGCGGTACGCAAGTATCTATGGATTTTTGAATCTTGGGATGTGGATGAGTTTTTGATCCTCTCTGGGGATCACCTCTACCGCATGGACTACAGCTTATTTATTGAGCGTCATCGCAGCACCAATGCTGATATCACCCTGTCGGTGGTACCTATCGAAGAGAAAACGGCTTCTAGTTTTGGGCTGATGAAAATCGACGGCAGCGGTCGCATCGTTGACTTTTGCGAAAAGCCTAAGGGCGATGCCCTGAAGCAAATGCAGGTCGATACGACAACCTTAGGGTTGACGGCGGAGCAGGCCCAAGCCAAGCCTTACATTGCCTCAATGGGCATTTATGTCTTCAAGAAGCAAGTGTTGATCGATCTGCTGCGACAGAATCCAGAGCAAACGGATTTTGGCAAGGAAATCATTCCGGCTTCTGCCAAGGACTACAACGTCCAGGCTTATCTGTTTGATGGTTACTGGGAGGATATTGGGACCATCGAGGCGTTTTATGAGTCTAATCTCGCCTTGACCGAACAGCCCCAACCCGCCTTTAGCTTCTATCACGAAGATGCTCCGATCTATACGCGATCGCGCTATCTTCCCCCCAGCAAGCTCCAAGACTGCCAAATCACCCAATCGATGATTGGTGAAGGCTGTATCCTCAGAAATTGCCGAGTTCACCACTCTGTGATTGGATTGCGGCAGCGCATTCATGAGAACTGCGTGATTGAAGATGCACTGCTGATGGGGGCTGACTTCTATGAGCCCATGTCAGAGAGCAGTCGCCATCTCACCCGAGGCAAGATTCCCATGGGCATTGGCGAAGGGAGCACCATTCGCCGCGCCATCATCGATAAGAATGCTCGGATTGGCCGCAACGTTCAAATTGTCAACAAAGAAAACGTTGAGGAAGCAGAACGGGAAGATTTAGGCTTCTACATTCGTAGCGGCATTGTGGTGGTGCTTAAAAACGCCGTCATTCCTGACGGCATGGTGATCTAACATCGTGTCATCCGACAAAATTCCCCTGTGGATTTTGATGGGTCTGCCCGGTAGCGGAAAGTCTACCTGGGCAGATTTATTTATGGGGCTCCATCCGCCCTATGGGTTAATTGCCACCGATCGCATCCGCGCCCAACTCTATGGGGATGAGGCCATCCAAGGACATTGGGGGGCAATTTGGGTCGAAGTGAGCAGCCAGTTTGATCGCCACGTTGCGCTGATCCGCGCGGGCACCTGGGGCGGCAGCCTTTACGATGCCACCAATACCCGTCGTAGCGATCGCCGCCTAGTGATCAACACAGCTCAAAGGGCTGGTTTCAACCCTATTTTTGGGCTGTGGTTCGACGTACCCTTGCAAACCTGCCTACGGCGAAATGGGGCGCGATCCCGCCAGGTGCCCCCAGCGGTCATCCATCGCATGGCTCGCCAACTCGCGGGGGCTCCCCCCCACTGCAGCGAAGGCTTTGCGGGGATATTTCGTTACAATCCTTCGAATCTCCGGTAACCCCATAGAGATAGGCTGGATTGAACGGAGGACTCTCTCAATAATGGTAAGATTCCTCAAATTCCTGAAACAGGGTTGGTAGACAATATGGCAGCAATGGATCACGGCAGTATATTCCCCCAGGCAGAAACAACCTTTTATTACTTTGCCTACGGATCTTGCATGTGCCCGGTCGACCTAAAGCGCTCCCTGGGGGAAAGCACCCATGCCTATGTGATTGGCCCCGCGACCCTACCCGATTATCGCCTCGGCTTTTTTCGCCGGTCAGAGCGCCGCAATTGTGGTGTTTTGGACGTGGTCAAAGATCCGCGTCAGGTGGTGCATGGGGTGCTGTATCGCCTGCCCCTGAGATTAAGTGCCCGCCTAGATGAGCGAGAAGTGGGATACGGTCATGAAACCGTGGCAGTTGATTGTGGCGATCACCGCTATGACCAGGTTCGCACCTACACCGTGATGGAAAAGCTCTCCCGCGAAATGGCCCCCAATGATTGGTATTTCAATGTGGTGCTGCGGGGGGCCTATACCTGTGGATTGCCAGAGCAATATTGCTGGCAGTTGTTTCACCACATGCATCAGCTACAGGAGGGGCAGCAATCGAAAGTTTGCCCCGAGTTGCCCCCACGGCGATTTGACGTCATGCCCCCCATCCCGTCCGTGCAACAGGCGGGTTAAGGGGATGATGGCAGAGATTTCTCGACCAGATCAGCTCGGAGGTCGGGTAAGTCTTCTTTAAGAAAAACAGAGACTTCACCCACGGCAGCAAACCCATTTTGGTCGATCACGCGCTCGATCCAATAGCCAAAGCGATCGCCCTCGCGCAACTCCCCTTGCCGCCAAGAGGTTTCATCGGTCACGGTACTAAAGGCAGGACCTGGGTAGGTATAAACAATTTGAGCTCGACGATAGTCGTTGTAAATAGCGGCGTCATAGATCACCCGCAGGGCTTCTTCTAGCTGCCCATGACTGACACCATCCACAATGTCAACCAGTCGTGTCTCTTCTGTACGAATGATCCGTTGCAACTCTAGGTCTGGCGAGAGCCCGGTAACTGGGATGACCGTCGCTCGAAAGGTAAAGCGTCGGGCTGGGGTTTCGGCTCGATTGACCACCAGCCGCTCATTGGGGTTTGGGCGCAGGGTGGGATGGGCATCAATCCAAGCCTCCACCGTGCTGACCGACTCCCCTGGAACCGCCTGGGCGACACCGCTAAAACACCCCCAGAGCAATAACCCCAGCAGCCCTTTGGATAAGCCGTGTCCCATATCTTTGCCTTGAATTCGTCAGACTGCCCTATTTATACACACAAAGTCTCCCCTTGAGTGACGCTAAACGGGATCAAACCATCGGGGTCGGGAATTAATGGGGCGGGGCCATCGCCTAGGGGGTGCTCGGAGAAAAGGGCAAGCACCCAGCGTTGCCTGGAGTTAGGGCTGAGCATGAATATTACGATGCTGCCGGGAATGGGCGATTCTGGTTTTGATGCGTATGCCCGACCGCGATCGCCGACGGTACCCCTCAGCCTCATTACGAGTAAAGTGCAGAAATCTTGACTTGCTGTGATCTTACGCAGTACCGGATGGTCTTGACATCGGCCATGTCGATTGTGTGAGTCTTTTTATTGTTTCGTTATGGTTGAGTCATCCTGCTATGGTCGTTTTGGCAAATCACCCGAGCACCATGGCGAAGCTGCCCCCCAAAGACTATATCCAGGCGATCGATTTCCCGGCATCGGTCACCCTCGAACCCATTGGCCAGGTGAGATCGCCCTACACCGAACGCCACGGCACCCCCCGCCAGTCTCAGCTCCAGGCGGCCCCGGCGGACTATCAACCGGTGGCAGCGACAATTGAGCTATTTCCCGAACGGGTACCGGCGATCGCCCTCAAAGATCTGGACGGCTTTGACTACATCTGGGTAATTGCCTGGCTGCACCTCAACCACCATTGGAACCCGACTGTGACGCCACCGCGCGGGCCGAGGGTAAAGCGCGGCACCCTAGCGACCCGCGCCCCCCACCGACCCAACCCCATTGGCCTTAGCGCCATCCGGTTGATCAAGGTGGAGCAAAATATCCTCCATGTGGAGGGGATTGATTTATTGGATCGCACCCCAGTGCTGGATATCAAGCCCTACGTGCCCTACTGCGATGCCTTTCCCCAAGCGCGGAGTGGGTATGTGGGGGAGGCCGAGCAGGTTGGCGATCACGAGGCGGATGTGTTTGGCCCCGACGGGCATCCCCTATCTCCATCAACAGACGCTTAATGCGCTATGGTTTGGGACATTCCCAGGGGAGGTATCCATGGACTCGACCCCATCCCAATTCACCCCAGATGAGCTGCGCCAATGGCAAGCCGGTCTGGCCCAGGCCAATTACAACAATATTTTTTGCCACTGCCGCGACTGCGATCGCGAGTGGGTCGGCTCCTCAGACGAGGTCCCCTGTGCTTGTGGTAGCCGCCGGGTCGAATATATTTCCTGCTGGCAGTTCCCCGACGGCTAGGGCATGGGGTCGGTCGTGAAAAGTCTCCTAAACGGTTAGCCTCCCCTGAGCGGCGTCGAAGGGCGCGCTAAAGCACCGCAATGCATTCAATCTCCACCCGCACATCCTTCGGTAACCGGGCCACCTCTACGCAGGCCCGAGCCGGGGCATCTGTCTCACCAAAGTGCTGAGCATAAACCGCATTCATGGCGGCAAAGTCATTCATGTCCTTCAGAAATACCGAGGTTTTGACCACATCTGCCAACGTGGCTCCCCCCGCCGCCAAAATGGCCACTAGGTTTGCAATCACCTGCTCCGTCTGAGCAACCACATCGTCTCCCCCCACCAGCTCACCGGTCTTGGCATCTAAGGGCACCTGGCCCGCCACAAACATCATGTCTCCACTAGCCACGATTGCTTGGTTATAGGGGCCAACGGGGGACGGGGCTTGGTCAGTTTGGATGATTTTACGGGTCATGGGTGTTGAATCCTGGGGCGTAGGCCATAGTGGCGATACTGCCAATAATCGCGCAGGATGCGATCGTGGTCAAAGCAGAGATCCGTCGGCACCTGCCAGGGCTCAAAAATCGCCAGCCCTTTGGCATCATCACCAGCGGTCGGCTGCCCCGTCGCCGTGGCCAAGAACACAATGCTGATGGTGTGTTTGCGGGCATCGCGATCGGGGTCAGAATACATATAAAACTGCTCCACGAGGGTGACCGCTAGGGCGGTTTCCTCCGCTGCTTCTCGCACCGCAGCCGTTTCTACCGACTCCCCATAGTCCACAAATCCCCCCGGCAAGGCCCAGCCAAAGGGTTGATTGCGGCGCTCGATGAGCACGATAGGGCGGTGGGGGCGATCAACCAGTTCAATAATCAAATCGACCGTGGGAGCGGGGTTTCGATAGGTCACAGCGGGGCTTCAGCATCAACGCTTTCTATGCTTATCACAGCTGAGGGGCATTGGTTCAGGTCACTGCGGTTTCTGCATCAGCCCATGGAATAAAACTGGCCTCGATAATTGGGGTTCTCCATCGCCCAAACCCACTGAAATTAAAAGCATCCCCCTAGAAACCCCGTGTTAAATTCAATGGGAAACATCGGGAGAAGCAATGCCTTTCCAACGTGCCAGTGGTATCATCCTTCACCCCACATCCCTACCCAGCCCCTTTGGCATGGGGGATTTAGGACAGGCGGCCTACGAGTTTGTCAACTTTCTGGCCGATACGGGTCAACAAATTTGGCAACTGTTACCCCTAGGACCCACTGGCCACGGTAACTCCCCTTACATGTGCTACTCGGCCATGGCCGGGAATCCGATGCTGATTAGCCTTGAAGCATTACGGGATCAAGGGCTCCTCTCTTCTGAAGATTTAGCGGGTATGGACCATTTCCCCAAAGACACCGTGGACTATGGGGAGGTCATGCCTGCTCGGCAATACCGCCTAGAGAAAGCGGCGGCAGCCTTTCGAGAGGTGGCGGATCAAGACACCCGCCTCGATTTCCAGAACTTCTGTAGCGAACGGGCCTTTTGGCTAGATGACTATGCCTTTTTTATGGCCCTAAAGCAGGCCCACCAGGGGACCAGTTGGCACCAATGGGATCGGGCGATTGCTTGCCGAGAACCAGAGGCGATGGCCATGTGGCGACAGAAGTTGGCCGTGGACATTGAAGATCAAAAGTTTTATCAGTTTGAGTTTTATCAGCAATGGATCAAGCTCAGGGCATATGCGAATGAGCGCCATATCCAAATCATTGGTGATATGCCGATTTATGTCGCCCATGACAGTGCCGATGTCTGGGCCTTTCCAGAGAACTTCATGATCGATGGGGAAACCCTAGAACCGTCGGAGATGGCCGGTGTGCCCCCCGATTATTTCAGCGCCACTGGCCAGCTCTGGGGCAATCCTACCTACAACTGGGAGGAAGTAGAAAAGCAAGGCTTTAAGTGGTGGCTTCAGCGCCTCAAGGCCCTGCTGGACTATGTGGATCTGATTCGCATTGACCACTTTCGGGGGTTCGAAGCCTATTGGGCGGTGCCAGAGGGGGAAACCACCGCCATGAATGGCACATGGGTCGAGGCCCCAGGGGAAGCCTTTTTTAATGCGGTCAAGGCAGAATTTGGCAGTTTACCGATTTTGGCGGAAGACCTGGGAGTGATTACCCCAGAAGTAGAGGCCCTGCGGGATCAGTTTGGTTTTCCAGGCATGAAAATCTTGCAGTTTGCCTTCGGATCAGACCACATGAACCCTTACCTGCCCTTCAACTGCGTGCGCAACTGCCTAATTTATTCAGGCACCCACGATAACAACACCACCGTAGGCTGGTTTGAGGGTCTTGCAGATTATGAGCGCGATCGCATTCTTCGCTACTTAGGGGGCCTCAGTGCCGATGGCATCCACTGGGACTTGATTCGTTTGGCCTTTACGTCTATCGCCAACCAAGCGATTGTGCCGCTCCAAGACCTGCTGGGGTTAGGGAGCGATGCCCGCATGAATACCCCCGGTGAACCGGAAGGAAACTGGGCCTGGCGCTATCGACCGGAGGCGGTAACCGAGGACTTGCGCTACCGCCTCCGGGAACTAACCCGCCTGTGTGCCCGCGCCCCCCTGCATTGGTATCAGTAGCAGCTGACTTGCGGTAGGGGTTTGGCAGTGCCAAACCCCTACGATCGCGGTTCCCTAAGCCTTTTCAATCTGGTCTAGACGGAGCCAAATATTCGGCGTGGGAACATGGCCAAACATGACTAGGGCATAGTCATTGCGGGTCTCTAGGATTTCTCCCTTTGTCTCAAACAAATAAGGGGGAAATCGCGTATCGCTTGCGGTTGCTTCCACACTATTCTCCAACTTTTCCCGAATGGCATGGACCAAGTCGCCACGCTTAAACTTACCTGCCATGGTTGAATCCTGCTGTGTTTACATGCCTTCCCTAGGATAATATGCCGCCCTAGTCCTAGTGCTGACAGCTCGGACAATAGTGGGATGATCGCCCAGCGAGTTTGATCCGCTGAATCGGGGTTTGGCAGGTGCGGCAGGGTTCGCCCTTGCGATCGTAGACCCAAGCGACCCCTCCGTAATTGCCATTGACCCCATGGACATCACGAAAATCACTGAAGGTGGTGCCCCCGGCTTCAATACTGGCGGTCAAGACCTGTTGGACAGCACTGTGTAGCTTATTTAGGCGCGATCTCCCTAAGCGACCAGACGGTATATCAGGTCGAATCCCGCTGATAAAGAGCGATTCATCTGCATAGATATTGCCAATCCCCGCTACTAACCGCTGATCGAGCAGGGCATTTTTGATGGGGCGCGATCGGTGGCGGGTGGCTTCATACAAATATGCTGGGGAGAAACTTTCTTCAAAGGGTTCTGGCCCAAGCTTCGTCAGCCCCGTCATCACCGCCTCAGGTCGTTGTTCAGGGGGCACCCACCAAAGACGGCCAAAGGTGCGCTGATCAACAAACCGTAATTCTCGGTCCCCCACCGTTAGCCGGACCCGGCAATGTTTTTCTATCGGCTCCGTGGTGGACACCCAAAGGAGTTGACCCGTCATCCGCAGATGCACCCCTAACCACCCTGCTGCTTCCCCGGTTGGTCCACTCAAATTAGCCAGCAGATATTTCCCACGGCGCTGCCACTGAACAATTTGGGTATGGGTAACACCGGCCCAAAAATCGTCAACAGAATCGGGGTGGGCAATGCTGCGTAACAACAGCACTTGCCCACCCCGAATCGGCTTATGGAGGGTAACCCGATTGAGACCTCGACGAACCGTTTCAACTTCCGGCAGTTCTGGCACAGGGATAACCGCTTAATCTTGACAGCCAATAAAATTGGCCCGCAACGACATATTCATAAACCAGCAATCCGCTCTGCTGGCCTGAAATCCACCTAGACTTCGGTCAACTCTTCTGTAGCAAAGTTATTGGTGTTCACGCCGGAGTAATTCACTTTATCAAAGCGTACAACGACCGGATAGCGAATACCACTTTGATCGACTGAGGCAACCGTTCCCACATCACGAAACCAGTAGGATTCTTTCCGCAGAACCCGGACTTTAGAACCACGCTTAACCATGAACAAGGACCTCTTGAACGATGAGTTGTATAGCCTTAAGAACTCGTTCTTTAGCGTACTACGACCGCCTGACCTTAAGGAAAAGATGGATTTAAGTTTTGTTGCTAAACCCCTTTAAAACCGCAGCAAAGTAACAATTTTAAACAAACACAACGCGGAAAACAACGAATGTGAACTGATAGCCCCTTGAAGAGTCTACAAAAAAATTGCCAGCCCCTTGAGAAGGCTGGCAACACTTCTTCGGGATGTACCCGTTTCCCTAGAGGGGGAATGCTGGGGACAGCTCAGGTAAGGCTGCCGTTGTAGCTGTGGGCGCTGAGGGCAAGGCGGCGGCGGGTGGTTCGGCGGCGGGGGTAGAGGTGCCACCCACGGGCATGGCTACTTCAATCCCATTCTCTTCAAGAATGACGACGGGCTCACTGCCAGGACGGGTCTCGATGCGTTTAACCAGAATCTGCCCATTGTCCAGATAGTCACCCGCTTTGACGTAACGGCTAGTCGGTTCGCCAGGGGCTTGAATGATGGCGTAGCGATCGCCATTGATTTGCACAACGCCAGTAATGACAACCCCAACGGCCGTCGTTGGCTGGGGCAAACCAGGCAGCTCACCGAGGGGAATGGTATTGCCTGGGGTGCCTGGGGTGGCGGTGGTGGTTCCGCCACCGTTGTTGCTGCCGCCATTAGGACTCGGCGCACCGGGCGATGACTCTGGTGCGGGGGGTGGCGTGGGGGCAGGGGGAACCGGCACCAATGCATAGGGATCAGAGCGGCTACCCTCAATGCCCTTAATCCGCTCCTCTGCATTCGTGGGCTGGATCAACTCAGCGCTAGCGATCTCAGCGGCACTGGGAAGCCCTGGCAGCAGGGGTTCTTCAAAGGCTTCAGCGGAGGGGTCGGCTGCTGGGGCATCAGTTGCAATCTCATCGCTCGAAAGAACATCATCAACAACGTCCTCCCCACGATTCAGGAGATTGTTAACGACACTACAACCACTACCGCCTAGGCCTAGGCCGATAACTAGGGCGAGTGCTGCTAAACGACGCATAATGACAGTCCCCTAAACCAGTAAGGATGAATAAGTAGGCGAGGCAACAGATAATAATTGCAGCCCACTCAGCTCAAATTTTTCGCCTTAACGATAGCGCATCTTGGGAGATCGAGATCGCATTCACGGCTCGTCATTGTCAAAAGGTGTGTTTAGACCTCTCCATTGCCCATCAGGAGCCGTAATCGCTTCAGCCCTTGCTTGACCCGGCGAGACACCGTGACCGAACTAATGCCTAGACGTTCAGCGGTTTCTTTTTGGGTAAGGTCATGGAGAAAGACGAACTCTAGAACCTCCCGAGTCCGCTGTTCTAACTGATGGAGCGCTTGTTGCAAACGAATGCGATCCTCTTCTGCTAGCTGAAAACTCCGATATTTCGGATCAGGCAAAAGGTCTCCCAGGGAGGAGGACCCTTCATCTTCATCAAAGACAGGGGCATCGAGGCTGAGGGGGGAGCGGTTGCGCTTGGCCAACTTCACCTCTTGCCACTCCGCCATGGAGATCTCTAAGGCCGCAGCAATTTCATGGTCCGTCGGCTGACGATGGAGCTCTAGCTGTAGGGCTCGAATGGTTTTGTGGGCTTTTTGCCCAAGGGATTGCCAACGGCGAGGGATGCGCATCGCGGCACCGCGATCGCGCAGATAATGTTGGATTTCACCACGAATATAGGGAATTGCAAAGGAACTAAACGCGTATCCTTTCAGTAAGTCAAACCTTTCGATGGCACGAATGAGCCCCAGGGTACCGACTTGCATCAGATCGTCGTAGGTCTCATCACATCGACGCGACCACTGATGGGCTTCCCGCCGAACCAACCCAATATTTAGCTGAACGAGAGCATTCCTAAGGCTAGGCTCGGGATTCTGTTGAAACTGCCTGAGGAGGTCAGCACTTTCACCTTTAAGTTCTTGACAAGACGGGGGTAGCATACTGCATCACTGAGAAGGAAACGGATCTGTAGCCTGGGCAGTTCGCAACTGTCCTTATCGCTGCTATCAGACCCATGCAGGTCAACACCACAATAGTGATAGCAACTGCGCAACAACAGTAACAACTCAAGATTTAGAACGGAATTCTGCCATACACCCATTCCCTTAAGTTATTCCTTTGTTACTCATAGATTCAATGGCAATTTTACGGATATCGGTCGCATTTCTACGGATCTGGCAGTGATCCAGAACCATTTTAACCAATTGGGTTCAAATCGCTTTTCCGCCCCGCTCAACGCTCTGACAAGCCGGACTTCCCACCGTTCGCCAAGGCTTCAGGGTTTGTTTTACACAAACCCTGACCTGTTGCCAGCCATGGCTTACAGCGTTTAGGTGGCAACACTTGTGATGATCACGACAACAGCGATGATCCATTCTGTAATATTTAAAAATCTGATGGTGAATATTGTATTTACTCAATTCTGCTTGGCTTTAAACCCCATCCTCAGGGGGAATTAAGGGATTCTGCTGTCTAAAGAAAGTGCAAAGTACGTCAGCAATTCCAGCAGTTTTACTGAGGTCTCAAAGCCCATCTTCTGGGAGAAAGCACAAATGCCGCACCCCCAACAGATGCCGTTGCTTTGACGTTAGAGAAGGTTGCCGCCCTCAAGACAGATGGAACTTATCCTCACCTACTCCGACGGTTTCACCGAGCTGCTGCTGCACTTTGAGGCCACCATTGCCGATGGCACTGCCACCATTGTCTATCGGTGGTTTGCCCCCAGCCACCCCCGCCCCCACGGTGAATTTACCCTGCCCGTAGATATGTGCAAATGGGACCAGATCGAACGCAAGCTGCGGGACTTAGACGAATACTATGGCTTCACCATGGATGATCTGCATTCTGTAGATGTATCCGTGCGGGGCAGTGCGGTGCCGGATTACCAACGCTCTTTTTATGCGCTGGGGCCAAATCTATACGGTGAACACCCCGAATTGTGGGGGCCACTGATCGAAATTAGCCAGTTCGTCGATTTTTGTCTGGGGCAGTGTCGCAAACGGGTCGTTCAATCGATGCATCAGGGGCTTTGATGCATCAGGGACGCTGGTCTTTTCCTGGCCCGTACGCCAGAATTGACCGTGAGCGCTCCATCCTACCCACCCCTAATGTTTCAAAAAGTCTACCGTGCCCTGCTCCGTCACCCGATCGCCCGTTGGATCGTCATTCTCGGCTCCCTGATTTACATCATCAGCCCGGTGGATATCTCCCCCGATGTGGTGCCGATTGTCGGCTGGATCGATGATGGGGTGGTTGCTACGCTGATGGCCGCAGGCATTACCGAAATGGCCCTAGAACGCCGCCGCAATGTCAAAGCCCGCAAGGCCGAAAAGGATAAGAACAAGCAGTTGGGAGCTTAGGTCTGTGGCATCGGCCCGCCAGCGCTGGTTAGCCAGACTGCCGCTGATGGTGCTCAGCGCCACCCTGTTGGTTTTGCTAGGGATGGCGATCGTCTATATGCTGCCTATTCTGCCAACCGCTAACTTGTAGATGGGGTGGCGCGTTAACAGAACCCAACAAAACCCACTCTGGTGTTGGGTTGCACTTTGTTTCATCCAACCTACCAGTCGCTCTAGTTTTTGCCGACCAGGGGTGCCCCTAGGTGGCATAGGAGGTGATCAGCAGTTCGCTGATCTTGCCGCGACGGCGGGCATTCACATTAATTGCCCGCGCCGCCTGAATTTCACGGATGTGGAACCCCTCATACAGCTCGCGAATTAACTCGCAGTCGGAGTTGGACAGCATCACCTGCACCCCCCGTTCCGCTAGCTCCATAAAGGTATCGCGCAGCTGGGTTTGGTCTTCAGCGGTGAAGCCATAGCGGTTATAGCGGGTAAAGCTGCTGGTGGCGCTGATGGGGTGGTAGGGGGGGTCAAAATAGACAAAATCATCCCTTCCCCAAGCTTGCTCTAGCACCGTGGCAAAGGGGTCGCAGGTAATCTGAGATCGCTGCAACCCCTCAGAGGCCAGACGTAGGGTGGCGCTGTCGCAGATGTTGGGGTTTTTGTAGCGCCCGATCGGCACATTAAAAAAGCCCTTGGCATTTTCGCGGTAGAGGCCGT
>CAYGVA010000042.1:2996-24361 GCA_964353225.1 uncultured Leptolyngbya sp. | reverse complement strand
GCAGACTCCCTAGAAATAGCAGGTTTCAAAGGAACTTCCTCCCTGTGACCAGCATTTGAGAAACCATGGAAAGAGAGCTTATCACGAAGAATGACTGATTGACATTCTGGGTTCAAGCAGGAGCATGGCCAACCAATAGCGCTGATTTAAACTACTGGTTTTAACTACTTTGATGCAACCTAAGATTTAGGTCACCTGACTTAAGCAAGTTTACATGAGTTAATCAAAAAAGCAATCCTCTCGGACAGATCAATCACAGCTGATGACTTCGAATCCGATGGCAGCCCCTTCCTGCCAAGCCTTGCAGCCCAAATACAGCAAGATTTTGAGGCGGCCTACGGGAAGGTTGATACTCCCACTTTGATCCCCCTAAAGACGTTCCTGTAGATACGAAAATTCCTGTTATCCCCCGTATGAAGGGCGTTGACAGCAGTCTCGTCAGGAATTCGCAAATGGTTTATGGACTTTCCAAGGATGTTTTAATCCTGCCCATTTTCCCTGCAACAGTGATCTAGATATAGGAATTTCTGATGACATAACCCACTGATTTGTATCCCATAAAACCATCAGTACCCTGATCTTCTGGATCTATGTTTTCGGTTTTGATGTGATCAACAAAAGGGTTGAGCCTGGGCCATTCCGGGAATAGGGTGAGTGGCTGGATTACTCGCAAGTGATAAAGCGCTCTGTATATTCTGGCCTGGGAGATCTTTGTCTTAGGCGGTAGGTCCATCAACCCCTTGATAGTAGACTGCCCAGCCCCACGTGACGCATGCTTGCGCTCAGCGTGTGAAGCCAATACTTTGTGGCTATGCCCCTTGCTGGCGGAGGCTCTCAAAGACGCAAACAGCAACACTCACCGATAGGTTGAGGCTTCGGACACCCGTTCCTACCATGGGGATATGTGCTGTGAGTTCACAATTGTCTAGGATCTCTGGTGGGAGGCCACGGGTTTCTTTCCCAAATAGCAACCAGTCTGTGTCCTGGTAGGGAATATCTGTGTATCGTACTGTTCCTTTCGTGCTTAAGCCGATCAATCGACCGCCCTGGCTACGGCTTTCCGCTTCAAAGACGGTCCAGGATGGATGAATGTGCAAGTTGACGTGGGGCCAATAGTCTAAGCCTGCGCGCTTGAGTTGGCGATCGCTGAGCTCGAAGCCCAGGGGTTTGACTAAATGAAGCTCGGTCGCGGTCGCGGCGCAGGTACGAGCGATATTGCCGGTATTAGGGGGAATTTCGGGATTAACCAGAACCACTTTCACCATTGCTGATCAATCCATTAAGTATTTGAACGATGAGTGGCCAGATCTGTTGTCGGCATGGGGGAGCATTGTTTCCGTCACGTCAGCATCATTGATAGGAGTTTTTTATTGACTGGCACTCATCAGGTCAAACCCCTGAGGATCTCGGTTGACAAATGCGATTTTTCCGTGTCCTTAGGCTGCGCAGGGCAAGCAGAGTTCTTCGATCAGGGTTTGGTCCTGCTTCTCAGCAGCCGTAATCGCTTGGGACATAATGTCCGCAACTGAATATCCCCGGTCATAGAGGGCAAGCCATTGTTGGGCTTCATTGCCGGTTTGGAGAATACGTTTGATCGGAGTCAGGAAGCAACTAAATCCATTGCGATGGGCAATGGGCCAGAGGGAATGGTAGAGCTCTTCTAACCAGGCATGGGCTGTTAACTCTCGTCCATCTTGCCAATGCTTGAGGGTGGCACCTAGGGAAGACCGCGCTACAGCCGCTTCATTATGGATGGCTAGGGCAACTAGATCGTTTGCTCTAGTTGAGGAGGGCAAGTCACTTTGCCCTAAGGGGTCAAGGGCTGGATCACTGAAGAGCTGCAACAAGCGGGCCTCTAACAGGGATGTGACGGCTAACAGATCTAAGGGGTTAATGAGTAAATCACAAATCCGCAGTTCTAGACGATTGAGGCCGTAAGGGCGGCGATCGCCATTGGGCCTGACAGAAATCCATAGGTGTCGCACATTCTGCATGGTCTTCTGCGCAAGTTGGGCCTCGGTCCATTGGATGTGGTGATCATGGCTCTCGAAAAGCGGCACATAGTCTGGCGTTTGCGGAAATAAATGCCAGCGGGTCGAATGGTAGCCCGTCGCCTTACCATCCAAAAAGGGAGAAGACGCCGTTAATGCAAGATAAAGCGGTGCTTCAACCCGCAGCAATCGACAAGCCCGCATCAGCATTTCTGGATCAGCGATACCCACATTGATATGGATACTGGCGGTGACCACATCTGTGCCGTAAGTTTGCTCAATATAGCTGTGATAGGGATTGTTGGGGTCAGAGCGACAAAAGCGAGTGGTGTCCCCTAGGGATAGGGTGCTGCCAGGGACCACAGTGTAATCGCCCAGTGTTTTGAGGTATGCCCGCAATGCCTGCCTAGGGCGCACTAACTCGCAGAGTAACTGCTCATATTGATGAAGTGGCGGCGTCGTGTACTCGACATTGCGACTATCCGGCTCTCGGACAAATCCGTCTAGGGCCGCAACGATGCGATCAGAGAACCCAACGATGTTTCCGCCGGGAGTCCCGGTATACATCTCGACCTCAAAGCCCTTAGATAGCAACACGGTTTCCCTCAGCAGGTGACTTTACCCCATGGTATCGGTTTGAAGTCTCGGTTTAACGACTGAGTTCTTCAATAAACCTTTGCAAGACAGGGCGATCGAGCAGGCGAGTCATTTAAAAGCCCATATATATAGATAGGCATACCTGCCCCAGCGGCATCATTGTCCAACCCAGTCGCTGGCTTGATGCTGCCCCAGTCTCCAAGCAACCTGGTTGTGAATGATCGCGACCACCGGTTAACCCAGTCAGGGGCAGCGGGTTACACACCGTTCGACGGAAACCAGATGAAGTTTTGGGCGGTGATCGCTAGCGGATTAAAGATAAACTGAGGCCATTCCTTGGATCTCAATGGGTGAGCTCACTCAAGCAGCTACGCGACTTGGGATTAGGTCCCTGCCATCATGCTCAGGATTATTGCATTTCAAGCTTGCCGCCATGGCACCGGATGCTCCCATCTGGTCGCCAATTTAGCCGTGCTCTTAATGCAAGCCGGATACCGCATCGGTCTATTGGATACCGATCCGAGAAGTGGCGGCATTCGTACCCTCTTTGGTTTAGAGAATGCCTCAACGGCAGGTCCTCAAAGCTATTGGTGGCTTCGATTAGATCCTGACAATCCCCAGAAATTAAAAGCGCAAACCCAGGTTTACGGCACCCCATTTCCCCAGCAACAAACCGGCATCTATCTGCCCTCGGAGCACCACCAAGGCAAGATTAGCCAACAACTCGCCAATCTCCAGCAATATTACGGGGGCACAACCCCCAGTGAGGCCCTCACCCACCTCAGCCAAGACTTAAGGCTAGATTACCTACTGCTGGACACACAACCCACATTAGATGACGAAAACCTACTCAGTCTGGCATTGGCCGATACCATGGCAATCTTGTTGCAACTCGATAACTATGACTTCCAAAGAATTGCCGTGTTATTAGGGATTACCCAAAAGCTAAATATCCAGAATGCATGGCTGATTCCCAGTCAGGTATTGCCCATGATCGCCGAAATTGAGTCGGTGGCAGCCCAGCTCAACCAGACCTATCAGTTGCCAGTAGGGGCCGTTTTGCCCCTCAGTGAGGACGTGGTGCGCCTTGCCAGTGGGGGGCTATTTTGCCTGCACTATCCCCAACACGCCCTGACAAAAGTTATGATGGGCTTTGCCCAAAAGCTGTCACAAGCTAGTCTTCCTATCTCTAAAAGCACTGAGCCCGCTAGGCAAAGGCGTCGGGGTCAAGCCTTGATTGGCATACTGGATCTCCCACCCCTAAATCAACAGGTTCTGACAGCAATCATTAGACAAGGTGGTTTATCAACTCATGAGTTGGTTGATCAAGGGCTAGGCAGTATAACCACAGTCTCAGCGACCTTAAATGACTTAGAAAGGAGAGGATGGCTAACCCATGATGCTAAATCTAACGTTTGGCGTTACCAAAATCCCCACGATGGCAACGATTAATCCAAACAATCTCAATAGGCGGTCGTCGCTGCCAAAGGAGCATCTCAGGGTCAGAATGAGCAATCACCCTTACGTTTTTTGATAGAGGCGGAACGAAAAATCCCAAAATCCCCAGGGAAAATCAGACCACCATGATAAAACAGAGGCAGTTAGCCCTAATGCCCCCTAGACCAGAATTGGTTATGTCCCCCCCGATGAAACAATCACCCGATCGATTGGCAGGTGAACTATGGTAAAAGTCGTATCTGTCCATTCCTTTCGTGGCGGGACCGGCAAATCAAACACCACCGCCAACCTCGCTGCAGTAATTGCCCGTCAAGGGCAACGGGTTGGGATTGTTGATACCGACATTCAGTCCCCTGGCATTCACGTTTTATTCGGCTTCGATGAAAGCAAGATGTCGTTATCTTTGAACGACTATCTTTGGGGGCGTTGCGCTGTAGAGGAGACCGCCTATGATGTCACCTCAACCCTTAGAAATACCGGAACAGACCGAAGCTGTATCTATTTAATCCCATCGAGTTTAAAGGCAGGGGAAATTGCTAGGGTTCTCCGCGAGGGCTACGATGTTGGCCTTTTAAACGATGGTTTTCAAGAGCTTATTCATCGTTTAGATTTGGATTACCTGTTCATTGATACCCATCCTGGCCTGAATGAAGAGACCCTATTGTCGATAACGATTTCTGATATTTTGCTGTTAATTATGCGGCCCGATCGCCAAGATTTTCAGGGTACTGCTGTGACGGTCGACATTGCTCGGCGACTTGAGGTGCCCAAAATGCTGATCATGGTCAACAAAGCCCTTTCTTCCTTTGACTTTGCCGCGCTCAAAACCGAAGTAGAAAGTACCTATGGGGCCACAGTGGCAGCGATTTTGCCCCTCACTGAGGAAATGATTCAGTTGGGTAGCAGTGATATTTTCTCTATTCGCTTTCCCGATCATCCCTTGACCCATATTTTAGAGACCGTAGCCGCAGCCTTAATGGATTAACCCCCCCCTAGTCGCCCATCGGGCCGGGGATTAACCAACCGCTATTCTCTTAGCTCATAAGTTAAGGTGACGGCAACGTCGATCAATCAGTAACTCTATAGAAAGGGCCTATAAGCTCGTGTTGAATCGCAAATTGCTGCTGTCTGTACTGGCTGCTTTGGGAACCTGGGGCATTAGTGTCCCGGCCATGGGGCAGGCTTTACTTCCCTATGTGCTGCCCCTCGACCCAGAACGTTTAGAAGCCCAGGGGTTATTTTGGGCTCAGGAAGCGGCTCGATTAGCTCAGTTTCAGCAGTATCAAGAGGCCCTCGCCCAAGCCCAGCTTGCGTCTCAACTGGCTCCCAATGATGCGGCGGTTTGGGGGCTGCTGGGCAGTCTCTACCTTCAGCTTGAGTACCTAGATGATGCCATTGCTGCTTTGCAAAGGGCACAACAATTAGAGAACGATAACCCAGCCGTGCTTTTTGCGTTGGGAACAGCCCATCTACGTAAAACCCAGTTTGTAGATGCGGTGCGTTACTTGGAGTTGGGGTTGCAGCTAGAGCCCGGTAACCCTGGAGCTCGCTTTGATTTGGGCAATACCTATTTTCAGCTAGAGCGCTTCGAGCAGGCGATCGCCCAGTACGAAGCTTCAGCTGACCTTGATCCAGAATTCTGGCCGTCTATCAACAATATCGGCCTAGTGCTTTACGAACAAGGTGATCGGGTCGCCGCGATCGGTCACTGGGAAGCGTCTTTAGATATCTCGCCGGAAGAGCCAGAACCGCAGTTAGCGATCGCCGTCGCCAAATATGCCCTCGGCCAACGACAAGAAGCCCTGGCCCTCGGAATCGCGGCCCTAGAGCGAGACAGCCGCTATGCTGACCCCGATTTCCTGATCCAAAACCTATGGGGCCAGACGCTGATGGCAGATACCGAAGCCTTCTTTGCTGTGCCTGCGGTTCAAGCCATTCTCGTCCAGCTCTAACCCCCCACCTTCCCCTTGTCAGTTTCCTCTTCTGAGCATCCCCTCGCTGGGATCATTGCCCAACATATCGAAGCCTCCCCTGAACACCGCATTTCCTTTGCGGCGTTTATGGCGTTTGCCCTTTACCATCCTCAGCACGGATACTACACCGCTGGCCATCAACAACTTGGCCCAACTGGGGATTTCATTACCTCTACTCATTTGGGCAACGACTTTGGGGAGCTATTGGCCGACCAATTGGTAGAGATGTGGATGCGGCTGGGACAGCCCGATCCATTTGATGTGGTGGAAATGGGTGCCGGTCAGGGCCAACTTGCCAACCAGATTTTAGGTCGCCTTGCCGCCGCGCATCCGACCTGCTGCACTGCATTACACTACACGCTGATTGAGACATCCCCGGCGCTGCGGCAGGCCCAACAACAGCAGCTCAGCTCCTGGCAAGCACAGGGTATTTCCATTACTTGGCAAGCCTTAGCGGATATCCCTGGGGATCACTGGACGGGGTGTTTGCTGTCCAATGAGCTGATAGATGCCTTTGCCGTCCATCGAGTGGCCCTGACAGATACAGGCTTGCAAGAGCAGTATGTCTGCCTTGCCGGACCAGACGATCTCACCTTTGAAACCGCTCTCGGACCGCTATCCACACCGGCACTGACTGACTACTTTGATTTAGTTGAGATTGATCTGGCCCCTCCCCACTATCCCATTGGCTATATTACCGAGGTAAATTTGGCCGCATTAGATTGGATAGCCGCGATCTCAGATCGACTCAAGCAGGGATACGTGTTGACCATTGACTATGGCTACAGTGCCCAACGGTATTACAATCCCCAACGCAGTGGGGGCACATTGCAATGCTACAACCGCCATCGTTACCATAGCGATCCCTTTTATAAGGTCGGGCATCAAGACATCACAGCCCATGTAGACTTCACGGCATTAATCCGTCAGGGCATGCGCCATGGTCTTGAATACATTGCTCAGGTCCCCCAAGGCTTGTTTCTCATGGCGTTAGGGCTGGGCGATCGCCTAGAAGAGATCCGCACCATCGCCACCCACGACGGTCATAGCCTACAAAGCGCAATTCAGCGACGCAATTACCTCCAGAGCTTGATTAATCCCATTGGCTTGGGCCAATTTCAAGTGCTCCTGCAAGGAAAAGGTTTATCAAAGCAGGCCGCCGCCGCCCCGCTCCAAGGTTTTACAATCCCGCAGAGATAATGACGTGCCACATACCTGCCCTCGCACCCTAATTTGAGGATTCCACCACAAAGAACCACACAATCAGAGAAAAGACCTACGCGGACTGAGGCAGTCTACGCTATCCTCAAAGACACTACCGTAAAACCTTACGCATGGAATGGGCATAAACCCAATCCAGCCCACTGTTGCCCCCTCTGGTATGAGCGATACGTCAGCATTCATTGCAGGCTGTGCCACCACAGGCGCTGCAGCACTTATGTTGCTGCTGGCCCGCATCAGCTTGAGCGAATCGCCCCCAAGCATCAACTTAGACACCGGGCCAAACGGCAGCACAGAAGCCGTTATTCCCGTTCCATCGCCGCCACCCCTCGAAACATCTACCGAAACCTTTTCGGATCAAGAAGAGCTACTAGATATATTGGAGCAGCAACAGACGCTCACCAAAAAGCTCGATGAGCAGCTCACCCAGCAACAGGGTGTGATTCGAGAGTTAGAAACCCAACTCCAAACCCAAACCGTTGAAACCCAGACCCTCGTAGCCCGCCTAAATACCTATGAGCAGTCGGTCAGCAGTTTGACCTCCCAGCAGCAGCGCTTGGCGGGGGTCCAACACGATACCGATCAAACCCAAACCTCCTTGCTTTGGGTCGGTGCAGGCTTAGTATTAGTGGTCTTGATTGGGGGCGCAGTCGTCGTCTTGATTTTAGTCGTGCTCGTCGCCTTTCAATCTCGCCAGCGCCAGCAGCAGCCTAATTCCATCGTATATTCAGCCGATATTCCCCCCCCTTCCTATCCGTATTACCAGCAGGAGTTTTTGCCGCTACCGAAGCGGCCGCGCCGCGTGCAAGCCCAGGATGTCTACGATTACGATTAGCACAAGACCAGCAGCGCTGCCATTGCCATTCACCGTGACTGGCAACGCCATCAACATCACTGTCCAGAAATCATCGGCTTACTATGGCTTAGGAAGCCCTGTCACCCAACTTTTGATCAATCCATTCACCTGCTCCGGCACTTCATCATGGGGGCAATGTCCCGCATCCAGGAAATGGGCTTGCAAGTTTGAATAATGTTTGGTAAATGCGTCATGGCGCTGTCGGGTTGCCATCCAAGGATCTCCCTCCCCCCACAGCAGCAATAAAGGGGCCGTCATCTGCGCTAACAGCGTATCCACTGTCGCCCCTCGCGGCGACTTAAAGACCGAGGCAAATACCGCTGCGGCACCCACATCATCTGCTGGACGCCGAATCTCTTCTACAAGCTGATCGGTCACCGCGGCTTGATCGACATAGACCTTAGCTAAGGTCTTGCGAATCATAGAGCGCTGTCGCACATACTGAAACAACAGCCAACTGGGCAACGGTGACAGCAATACAGCCCGTATCGTTTTTGATACTATCCGCTTCACGGGGTGCGTCGGTCGATCCTCGGCAGAGCTAAACGGTCCTGCACTATTGAGTAAGACCACCCCAGCAACCCAATCGGGGTGAGTTGCCGCCACACACAAACTCGCATACCCCCCCAACGAATTCCCCACCAGCACAACCGGTCGGCCAATCTTGGCGCGGATAAAGTCATGGAGTTGATCACACCAAAGGGTGCCGCTATAGACTTGGTCAGGTTTGGCAGAACGCCCAAATCCCAATAAGTCAATGGCCCACACTTCAAAATCGGTCTGGAGTTCTGCAATATTTTTACGCCAATGATCCGTCGAAGCTCCAAACCCGTGAATCAATAGCAGAGGCGGCCCCTCAGATTGGGCATTCCCAACCTGCACATAGTGAATCGCATGCCCTTGCCAGGGCCAGTATTGGCCCATAAAAGCAGGGGTGGTGTGAATATTGGGCTGTTCGGAGGGATCGACGGCAACTTCAACAGTCATAAACTCTTTCGTAAAGGAGTGTGAAGATAATGGTAGCGAATTTAGTCAATCTATAGATGGAGATCGCTGTACCAGAACGCGACGTCTTTACACTAAATGAGACCTCCCCTAACACCGCTATGCCTGCCCTTTCCCGTCCTAACCGGCGTCGCCCCGCTGCCAAGCTGACCGCTCTTTGGTTTGAACGCTTCCTTGCCTTCGTTGGCCTCGTCAACCTCATGTTGGTCCTCTTTGACGCCAGCTATATTCGCTTTCGAGATATCTATTTGCAGTTCATCCCCGAAGTGACGGTTTGGTATGGCGAGACGCTCAAGGGGATTGAGCCAGAGCGATCAACGGTGACGTATCTAGAAACGGTCGAGAAGCTTAAGGAACAGGTGGCTCAAACGGGGTTGACCTCTATTCAGGCAGAAACCTTGCTGGCAGACCTACAGGAACAAAGCCAAGCTCTGATTGATGAAAACCCGTTTCAAATTGCGAATAAATCAGGCACCTTAGAGCGGATTAAGAATCAGATGCGCGATCGCACCGGGATCGATTCTTCCAAACGCGCGTTTGCTACCTTCTGGAGCGTGAGCTATCTCACCCAATCAGGCTGGTCCCAAGAAATCAGCTATTTTAACGAAGACATTATCCCGTTGATGAAAACCAACTACTTTCGCAAACTTGGCGAAGATGGGGGGCCGTTAGATCTCTTTTTATTGCTCGATGGTTGGTTTGTTGCCCTGTTTGGTTTAGAGCTGCTAGCCCGCACCTTCTACATCAGCCGTCGCTATCCCAACACAAATTGGCTCGATGCCCTGCTGCTCAGGTGGTACGACCTCTTTTTCTTCCTGCCCTTCTGGCGGTGGTTACGGACTATTCCCGTTCTGATCCGTCTCAATCAATCTCAACTGGTCAATCTCATCCCCTTACGGAACCGTATTAATCGCGTTTTCATCACCAACTTTGCGGTAGAACTCACCGAAGTTGTCGTTTTACGTATCATCGATCAGGTTCAAAACCTGATCCGCGAAGGGAACGTCAGCCAGTGGCTCCTCGACACCGGTTCCGGACGCCGCTATGTCGATCTCAACGGGATTGATGAAGTGCAAGCCATTTCCAGCCAGGTCGGCTCTCTGCTGATCTATCGCATTCTCCCGAAAATTAAACCAGAGTTAGATGCCGTCCTTCACCACAGCCTCACCAGCGCCTTTCATCAGGCCCCCGGCTATCAAAATTTTCGGCAAGTCCCTGGCATTGGCACCCTGCCCGATCAGCTGGCGCAACAACTGGTTTCCCAAGCCTCCGAAATCCTATACAACACCCTCACAGGTACCTTTACAGATGAAAAAGGCGCAGCATTAACCCAAGGGCTGATCACAGGCTTCAGCGATAGCTTAAGGGCGGAGCTTCAAGCCGGTAAAACCCTAGAAGAACTCCAGACACTCATCATTGACCTCTTGGATGAGGTCAAGATTAATTACGTCAAGCAACTGGATGCAGAAGATGTAGAGCAGTTGATGGAGGAAAATTATCGGATCTACAACATCACCCAGCAGAAGCAGTGAAGCCGTTGAAGCATAGCGATGTTCTCCGCACCCACTGACCGGGACGGTTTGTAGGAACATACGCTAAACTATCTCAACGGAGCCACCCTTTTGCTGGTTTCTCCCGTGATTCTGAGACTCAAGGGAAGTGGGTAACCCCCACTTTTTTTATTGGGCACCGCTATGACCCATCCACTCATTCCTGACATTCTGGAGCTGGCTCAACCGGTTGCGGAACAGCTCGATTTAGACATTGTTGAGGCGGTTTTCCAAACCAATCAAGCTCCTCCAGTGTTAAGGATCGATATCCGCCACCGCCATCAAACAGACACCGGATTGAAGGATTGTGAACAGATGAGTCATGTTCTAGACGAAGCGCTAGAGGTTGCTGGGCTGATTCCTGGGGCTTACGTCCTAGAAGTGTCTAGTCCAGGCATTAGCCCTGTCCTCTCAACGGATAGGGACTTTACTGTTTTCAAAGGATTTATGGTTGAGGCGACTCTCCAAGAAACCTACAAAAATAAAACGACCTGGATAGGCCAATTGATGTCGAGAGACGAGAACACTATCACCCTGAGTCAAAAGGGGCGACCCATCAAAATTCCCCGTGCCTTAGTATCAGCCGTGCGCTTAAGCAATCAAGCCCCGTAGTGAGCCGTCTGAACCACCGCCACCGGGTTCAGGCCAGTGCCTTCAATCCATCCGTCTAATACCATCTTTCGTTTGTAAGGAGAAGTGAAATGTCTTTGGTTAGTCTGCCAAATTTAAGGGACCTGATTGACAACATTAGTCGCGAACGAAATCTTCCCAAACACGCCGTTGAAAATGCGCTCCGAGAGGCGCTCTTCAAGGGGTATGAACGGTTTCGGCGGACCCAAAGGCTGGCAGACGGTACCCAGTTTGAAGAGGAGTACTTTGATAATTTCGATGTAGAGCTGGATATTGAGGATGACGACGATCAGGGATTTCGGGTCTTAGCCACCAAAACCATTGTGGAAGAGGTCGAGAGCCCTGATCATCAAATTGCTCTGGCGGAAGTTCTCGAAGTTGCCCCTGAAGCTCAGGTTGGGGATACGGTGGTGCTAGATGTCACCCCAGAGCAAAAAGATTTTGGCCGTATGGCCGCCATTCAGACCAAGCAAGTGCTTGCCCAAAAATTGCGGGACCAACAACGCAAGCTGATCCAAGAAGAATTCCAAGAATTGGAAGGCAGTATCTTGATGGGCACTGTTCAGCGCTTTGAGCGACAGTCGGTCATCATGACCGTCAGTAGTGGTCCTGGCCAACCTGAGGTCGAGGCAGAACTCCTGAAGCGTGACCAACTCCCCAATGATAATTATCGGCCTAATGCTAAATTCCGAATCGTCCTCAAGCGGGTTTCGGAGGGTTCGCACCGGGGGCCTCAGCTCCTGGCTTCCCGTGCTGATGCGGCTTTAGTGGTCGAACTATTCTCCAATGAGGTCCCCGAGATCGAAGATGAAATTGTGGTGGTCAGGGCGGTCGCAAGGGAGGCTAACCCCCCCTCTCGCTCCGTTGGCCCCCGCACCAAAATCGCCGTTGATACGGTCGAGCGGGATGTTGATCCCGTTGGGGCTTGTATTGGGGCTAGGGGTTCCCGCATCCAAGTGGTGGTCAATGAGCTGAAAGGGGAAAAAATTGACGTTATTCGTTATTCCCTAGATCCAGCGACTTACATTTCCAATGCCCTCAGCCCCGCGCGGGTAGATGAGGTGAGGTTAATGGATCCCGAGGAGCGCCAAGCCCATATTCTTGTCCCTGAGGATCAACTCAGTCTGGCCATCGGTAAAGAAGGCCAAAATGTTCGCTTAGCGGCCCGACTCACCGGATGGAAACTCGATATCAAGGACTCAGCTAAATACGATTACGCAGAAGAAGATCAGAAGTTTTCTGATCTCCTTGCTGTCCGCCAGGCGGCGCTTGATGCTGCAGCGGCGGCAGAAGAAGAAGCGGCTTTAGCGGCAGAAGAAGAAGCGGCGGAAGCTTATGAAGAATTTATGGAGTCAGCGCCAGAGACCGAGTCAGAGACCGCGACACCCTCAGTAGATTCAACAGAGACCGAAAGCGCCCACGTGGAATCCGTGGATGAAGAGATAGATGTTGATCCGGATCAGGCTAGCGATATCACGACACCCGAGGCGCTCGCGGATCAAGTCGTTGAAGAGACGGTCTAGGCATGCAACCCAATTATCGCCGCTGTGTCAGCTGCCGGGAAATCGCCCATAAACAGCAACTTTGGCGAATTGTCAGGGAGTATGAGACCCAAATGATTCAATTGGACACTGGCATGGGGCGATCTGCCTATCTGTGTCCAACGCGCGCCTGTTTGCAAGTGGCACAGAAGAGAAAACAACTCAGCCGCGCCCTCCGCGCACCGGTCAAAGAAAATATCTATGTGGTGCTAGCTCAGCGGTTAGGGAATTAATGTAATCGGCCAGACAATTAGAAATCGAGCTACACTGAAGAACTGGTGACAGATTTACAATGTCGCCTTCATTTTCGATGGCTTATCATCGTCATAGTTGGGTTGCTGTAAGTTTCGTCTAACAAAGCGGGTCTGTCTTATGGCATAACGGTCTTGAACAAGGGAGATGTGGATGAATAACGGCAAAGTCAGAATATATGAGTTGTCACGGGAACTCAGCTTGGAGAATAAAGATATTCTGGCAGCTTGTGAACGGCTCAATATTGCAGTTAAGAGCCATAGCAGCACCATTACAGATGAGGATGCTGGACGAATTCGTGCAGAGCTACAAAATTTCAAAAAGACTGCGATCGCTCCCAAGCCAACCGCGACAGCGCCTACTAAGCCCACTCCACCCCGGCCCCGGACACCCACCAACGATAAGCCTGCCAAAAGTACTGCTGCCCCCAATAAGCCTGTTCGTAAGCAGCAGATTCTAGAAATCCGCCGCCATCGCCCTAAGCCACCGGTTAAGCCGGCAGAGGCACCGAGTCGTGATGTTGCCCAAAGTCAGCCTGCGGCTCAACAAGAGCGTAGCAATCTTGAGCCCACTGCGCCCCCTATTCGCCCCACCCGTAGTGCTGCGCCAAGCCGACCTCGCCCTACTACGAACGATCGACAGCCGGAGCATCCAGTCGCCCCATCTGCTGATCAGGCTCCTGCAGAGATCGCTGATGCACCGTTGGGTCTTAGGAAGGCCAATCCCCCTGTCCCTGCGCCCAATGTTGAGTTAGTTCAGCCGCCTAGTCGCCCGAGTAAGCCAGCGAAGGTCATCAAACCCCTGCTGAAGCGCGATCGCAGCAAACCCAGAGGTGATGGTGATCAACAATCTGGTGGCCCCATTCCCATCCGCGAAGTGGATGAGGAAAACCTGCAGCTCAAGCCCAAGCCCGAGCTGCGGCGGCCGACCAAAAGTCGTCAGCCCGACGCGGGTGCCAGCGCCCAAACCGATGAAGATACTGCTGGTGCTGACCTAAGCACGCCTGATCCTGAGACGTCTTTGCGGATGCCGACGCCCCCTAGACAACGCAAGAAGGGGCGTGGCGGCAGTAGTCGAGAGGAAGACGAGCAGCAAGAACTGCGCAAGCCCAGCAAGGCTGCCATTAAAGGCAAGCGTCGTGCTTACAAGCTAGATGAAGAAGATCCCCTTGATGAAGTCGGGGAAGGATCTGGTGAGGCGGGTGATAACTCCCCTTCTAACCTCAGCTTGTCCCTTGCTCGGCCACCCAAACCTAAGTCCAAAGGAGCATCTCAAAAACCCACCAGTACACCGAGATCCCATAAGCCACCCCGGCGAGGGGGAAGCGGAGACGATAGCCAACAGCAGCGCCGTAATCGCCGTAATCAGGACACCCAAGACGATCGCCCGGAGATGATCACCTTGACCGGTGGCCTCTCTGTCCATGAACTGGCTGAAGTCATTAAGGTTCCAGAGACGGACATTATTAAGTCTCTGTTTTTCAAGGGAATTGCCACCAACATCAACCAAACCCTAGATCGCGAAACGGCTCAAATGGTGGCCGAAGAATTTGAGATTCTTGTGGAAACTGCTGAGGTGGAATCGGAAGCCAAGAAGGTGACCGAGATGCTAGATGCTACCGATCTTGAAAATCTGGTACAACGGCCCCCTGTCATCACCATCATGGGACACGTTGACCATGGCAAAACGACGTTACTAGACGCCATTCGCAAAACCAAGGTCGCCCAAGGGGAGGCTGGCGGCATTACCCAGCATATTGGTGCCTATCACGTTGATATCGAACACAAAGGTCAAAGCCAACAGATTGTCTTCCTAGATACCCCTGGCCACGAAGCCTTTACGGCGATGCGGGCGCGGGGAGCACGGGTGACTGACATTGCTATTTTGGTGGTTGCCGCTGATGACGGGGTTCGCCCCCAGACCATTGAGGCCATTAGCCATGCCAAAGCAGCGGGAGTTCCCATTGTTGTCGCCATCAACAAAATTGATAAGGAGACCGCTCAGCCGGATCGAGTCAAGCAAGAGCTGACGGAGCATGGTCTCGTCTCGGAAGAATGGGGTGGAGATACCATCATGGTCCCCGTTAGCGCCATGAATGGGGACAATCTCGACAATCTGCTTGAGATGCTGTTGTTGGTCTCTGAGATTGAAGACCTGCATGCCAACCCTGACCGTCTTGCGAAAGGCACCGTGATTGAGGCTCACTTGGATAAAGCCCGAGGTCCCGTAGCGACGCTCTTGGTTCAGAACGGCTCTTTACAGGTTGGTGAATCATTAGTCGCTGGGTCTGTCTTTGGTAAGGTGCGGGCCATGATCGACGATCGCGGCGATCGCGTCAAGGTGGCATCGCCTTCCTTTGCGGTTGAGGTCCTCGGATTGAGTGACGTCCCCGCAGCTGGGGACGAGTTTGATGTATTCAGCGATGAGAAAATGGCGAGATCGGTGGCCGACTCCCGCGCCGATGATCAGCGATTGTCTCGCTTGCAGCAGGCCATGGCATCTCGCCGTGTCACCCTCAGCAGCCTCTCTGCTAAGGCCCAAGAGGGCGATCTCAAGGAACTTGCCCTCATCCTTAAGGCTGATGTGCAAGGCTCTATCGAAGCCATTTTGGCCGCATTACAACAACTTCCCCAGGGCGAAGTTCAAGTCAGGGTCTTGTTAGCGGCCCCAGGGGAAATCAGCGAAACCGACGTGGATCTCGCCGCAGCCAGTGGCGCGGTTCTGGTTGGCTTTAACACCACCCTTGCATCGGGCGCTCGACAGGCTGCCGATCAGCAAGGGGTCGATGTGCGCGATTACGACATCATCTATAACCTCCTGGATGATATCCAAGGGGCGATGGAAGGTCTCTTAGAGCCAGAGCTGGTGGAAGAGCCCCTGGGCCAAGTGGAAGTTCGAGCCGTCTTTGCTGTCCGCAAGGGCACTGTGGCGGGCTGCTACATCAGCTCCGGTAAAGTCACCCGCAATTGCCGCATCCGCCTACAGCGCGGGGGCGACATGGTTTACGAGGGTAACCTCGACTCCCTGAAGCGGATGAAGGATGATGTTAAGGAAGTGGCCTCAGGCTTCGAGTGTGGCATTGGCGTTGACAACTTCAACGGCTGGAAAGAGGGCGACATCATTGAAGCCTTTAAGCTAGTCACCCAGCGTCGCACCCTAACCCATGCTTAGGGAGTCATGATTACCCTGCGTCAAGATCCATACCTCTGGTGGCACGTGGCGGGTATAGCCACCGTGCCCCTGTGGTTAGATGGTTGTTTTGCAGGTCTGGCAGTGGGTGATCCTGCCATTTTTATTTGGGTTGAACTCGGATTGTTAATCCTGGTGGGAACGCTACCTGTTTTGGGGCTGCAGTGGTTTCGGCCGTTTTATCTATTTAGAGTCGGTCCCCTTGCCTTAAGTCCTGATGCCTTAACGGCATCTCAGTCCCGCTTGCTCACCCTCCAACACAGTTGGTTACAGAAGGGGGTCGCTTTATGCGTGGGATTAGGGCTGGCGGGGGGGCTCGTTACCTTATACCGAGTTGCTCCGATCTCCGCTAGCACCACACCTTTTGCTGGCATCGGTCGTGCGTCTGGCTGGGGGCTCTGCGCCGTCTGTTTCTGTTTAGCCAATTGGTTTGGGCAAACATCCATCAGTGCCCTGGGGTTATTGCTAGCCCGAGATCGCACTTTAGAGCGGACCCATACCTATGAAATGGCCGCGATCGCCCAGGATTTTTCAGGGGTAGCCATCCGGGTTGGGCAAATTTTCCCCCGACACTGGTTAGAGATTGGGGACAGCGCCTCTGTCCCCTTGCCCGAGCCTGTCGCTGCTCCCAGTGCAGATACAGTCTTGGCTAATGCTGCTCATCCCGAGCCTGAAACCACAGATCTCCCGATGGAAAGTGACGACATTGAGCGTATTGAGACCACCATCGAAGCCTCGCAAAATGAGGATGATGGGGGCAATGATCAACACGTATCGTCTCCATCAGACCCTGAGCAGGCAGAGTTAAGCGATCAGGATGCGGCGGTTCTTTCATCCCAGACGGAGGCGGGAGATATCGATACGGATGATCACCCGACCGCACCAATCACGGATCATCCCAGTCCTGACTAAACGGGCGCATAAAACTGTGGCGGTCCACACAATCGCTGCTGGCAGTTTACGTTATCTTAAAAGGGATATCAGCTTGATAAGTTGGTACCGCAGCTATTGCGCCCTAACCGATCTCAAATTTAGTAGGCCCATGTTTCCAGGGTCAATTTGAGTTAGGTCCTTTGATCATCCGCCTTAACTCAGTCACATTCACTAAGGAAGCAGAATATGGCACCCTCTTCACCAACAGCGCTCCACAGTTATGCTGACGATACTCAAATCTGGAGCCACTTACAGACCGCGATCGCCAATAGTTCTGGTTTTAAGCGATGGGTCCGAGAGCAACACCCAGCCGCTGATGACGTCTCTGTTCTAGAGCCCTTGGTTCGTCGCTATCTCAAAGAGACCCTAGAAACCTTGGCCTATTGATGCCGTTGCTAAACCTGTAGCAACAAGCAAAAAAAAATTTTCCAACCCCCAACCAAGTAATTTTTGCCCAGCTGGGGGTTGATTATTTGTAGGTTTACCTATTTAACCGACATTCCGCCCTCTCAACTGTCACATTGGGTATTTAGAACGAAAGAATGAGGATTGCAGGAATTTTCTCTCGTCGATTTCTCAATCACCAACCTTGCTTGAAAAGGTAGGGAAAACAGTTAGAATGAACTGAAAAATTCTGCAATACTTTTCCTGAAAAGCTTTCAGCGTTAACTTCTGAGTGTGACCCTTCGGAGAGCGGCAAGTGGGATTGATGCTAATCAGAAAGTGTCGTGCGGAAAAAAATCCCAGAATCCTTGCTGGCCGTAACCGTCCCCTGAGCGGAGTCGAAGGGGACTTTTTCGGGAGATCTGGCTTCGACTCCGCTCAGCCAGCGTAATGTGTGGGACGGTTACTTGCTGGCCTACGGTAATGTGATTTACAAGGTGGCAAGGAACATAATCTCAAAGGGAGAGCATGTTTCAGTGTTTTGAGAGGCACCCTGATCCTTGCTTTGTCTTTTTTTAAACCGATCCCAAGTTCGCTACGAACGCCCAATGTCAAGTATCTCTTGAATAATCAAAGCAATATCTTCTTGTTGTTTGTTTAATTGGTTTTTGCAGATTGCATATACTTTTTCGTGACTTTGAATGTTATTCCTTAATGACCATTTAGCCGCTTCAAGAACAGCATAATCTGTAATATCTGATGAGTTTACTTTAGATAAAGCAGATATGATTCTGATGACATATTTGTCTTCTCCTGTGGCAAAAAAAGATGACCATAGAATGTCTAATATATTGGGATGGTCAACAGGTAAATTTATGGCTTTTGGAGGAGATTCTCTGGCCAGGTTTTTGATGACTTCTTGAATCTCTGCATCACAAACTTGAGCGAGTTCAATTAGATGCTCAAAAGATTCTTGAGTATCTGATAGCCACACAGCATAAACCAGAACTTGCTGATCTAATAACGGTAACGCTGTTAGATCAGATAAAAACGACTTCAATTTCTGAGGATGGCTGCGAAAAACACAACTCAAGAAAAACATGATGGGTTCTTGAGTTGTGTCTTCACCAAATAATCCTTCTTTACTGATTGTGGCAATGGCTCTGGGTGTCAACTCAGGTTGTGGAGCTAGATAATAGCCATTCAACCAATTATCGAGTTCCGGTAACGATAGATATTCCATGCCAAAAACTCAGCTGCATATTAGGTGTTCTTCAAATACTATCAACCAGATTGACTGACACAATCTTACAGCTCTGATTCTGCTGTAGGGTGGGTGAAGACCTCAAAGCATGGCTACACTAAAGCGATAGCGTAACCCGCCGAAACTATTACTGGCGTTGGGTTTTGCACCTTCAACCCAACCTGCATGGAGAACTTTTGTCAGTCAATCAGACTATCAACTCCTAAGTGGTAACGAAATTCCCATTGGTTGCAAGCACATCTTGGATGCGAACGTAGTAGCTTCCTCTAGGAGACTGGTCTTCTATTTGGACTCGACCTAAGCTGATCAAATGAGGCAGGATGTATATGGCAAAGGGAGTTGAGGTGATGTCAGTCGGTGCTTGAGGAACGTCCCTAAACGTAAATTGAGTCGTCAAAGCCCCACCCTGATCACGAGAACCGCTTACGGTTTTGCCATCTGTAAAGGTCGCTTTCTTCTTGCCTTTTGGAACATTGGCATATTGTTGTGCAACCAATTGTGCTTGCTGTCTTTGTTGCTCTTCTTGTTGTCTTTGCTGTTCTCGTTGTTGCCTTTGTTGTTCTGCTTGTTGTCTGCGTTGGTCTGCCGCATCCGCATAGTCTTGATCTACCTCATGACCAACGTCATCACCTTTTGTCAGGGTAGAAGGCAGCTTAAATACCTTGCCCGCTGATGCTTTGATTCCAGCTGCCTTTAGAATGATTTCGCCAAATTTGGCGCAATTCATAACTTTTTTTCTGAGTAGTGATATACCCAGCAAGGTGTAGTCATATTTAGATTGATTTGATTGAATTTCCTTGGCTTTATCAATAAGAGTATCTACTTGTGTACTCTTGACGACCCAGCTTTTAGTGGATGATTCTTGTGCTGTCAAGCCATCCTTGATTCTGATCGTAACGCCTTCTTCATCTGTCGCTGATGTTCCACCACTAGAACTGCTGGATCCACTTGAAGAATCTGAAACAGATGAAGTGGAAGCACCTTTATCAGAACCGGAACTAGTACCAGAGCCATAAACTAAATCAATTTTTTTGTTTTCTGGCGTCGTACCGTCTTTAAGCCTTTCGATATAGATGGCTGTGTGTCCTCCCCCTGGCCCCATATTTGAAGTTGCAGTGACAACTGCATTGGTGGCATCAATTTTTTGGCCTTCGAGAGTTTCGCTGTAGAACTTGTTTAGGGTGCTATCAAACTTGACCCTTTGAATTGAGTCCTGAGAGGCACCTGTTTGATGAACAGATTTCTTTTGAACAGCCCCTCCATTCTGCTGCACCACATGGGTCAACTCATGGGCGATTAATTCTTGACCACTTGGGTTGCCAGGGTTGTACTCCCCTGAACGGAAAAAGACATCCTGACCAGTGGTGAAAGCTTTAGCCTGAATAGACTGATTGAGTTGATCTGATTGGCTATCAGTATGGACTTTCACGCTGCTGAAGTCTGCCCCCATGGCCTGCCCCATGCTTTGTTGCAAACTCGAATCGAGGGATTGTCCGCCCCCCTTAGCACTGTGAATTTGGGATTCTAAGCCGGAGGAAACGGCTCCGCCTTCATGGCCAACCCGTTGCAGGGTTTCCTGGGGTCGCATCTGGAGTTCATCTTCCTCTTCCCCTTCTCGTTGGATGGCGCTGAGGGGCTTCATCTGCAATTCGTCTTCCTCTTCTCCTTCCCGCTGAATGGTGCTGAGGGGCTTCATCTGAAGTTCATCTTCCTCTCCCCCCTCTCGTTGTACAGAAGAAGAGGGTTGAGGACTATTGATAGATTTGACGACCTGGGCTGCAACGGTGTCCGCCTCTTGCTCATACTTGTCACCCACAGCCCCAACGGTGAGTTTGGCCTGAATCGGCAGTGACGGTGGGGCCGTAGGCGAGGCCCCAGACCCAAAGCAACTGGCAAAGGGATTATCCCAATCGGTTTGAAAGATGCTGGTATCAGGGTTCAGCTCTGGGATTTCTGACTGGGGTGCTTCCGCTTTAGGTTGTACGGCTGGTGCTTGTGGCGCGAAGCTAACCGGAGCCGTTGCCTCCTTGGATGTTTGGGTGGAAGCGTACACGCTATTGCTATAACCCATGATGCTCAAATCCTAAAAGTGAAAAACCTAGCTTCGGGGTGCATGTCTGCTCTAATCAGGCTAATACCCTAGGGTAATCTAATAATCTATTAAGTGTCAGGAGACGTCATCAAACTTTTATCCAAGGGTCGAATTTTATGGCTTTCCCCAGAACCTTACTCATCAAAGCTTTTGAAATGGTCTGATGGATCAAAATCTTGATGAACTAAGTCCATGTTGAGAACCGTAGTTCTGCCCTTCACCCCCAGCCCCCTTCGACAAGCCCAGGACACCGCCTCTGCCAGGGGGCGAGGGGAGCCGGAGCACCATTCTAAGTCCCTCTCCCCTAGGGAGAGGGACTTCGGGTGAGGGGAACTCCAGGTTTCAAGTTAGACGAGGTTTAGTTATCGGCAAAGCTTGGATTCTGCTCTTAGTTGCCTTGAGATTTTTTCTTTTTCTTTTTTCCAAACA
>CAYGVA010000042.1:0-2896 GCA_964353225.1 uncultured Leptolyngbya sp. | reverse complement strand
CTTGGATTCTGCTCTTAGTTGCCTTGAGATTTTTTCTTTTTCTTTTTTCCAAACATCTTCTTGATGCCCTTCACACCCAACCGCATCAAAATCTCAGGGGCAGATATGGCTAAACCGGCAATCACTAGGGTCACTGCCATCGGCACCCCCGTAATCTTATTCATCAGGGCCATGCGGCCAAGTTCTGTCGCTTTCGATTTGGCCCCATAGGGACGGCTACCGGTGTGAACCTTGATGTTGCCCTTATGCTTACCAGTGGTCTGGGATCCGGTCGCTAGGGTTTCATCTCCCCTTATATCTTTGGTGTTGAGGAGTTGGGCGGTGTGCGATTGCCCTAGCCTAGCCAGGGTTGAAACTGAGGGTAAGCCGGAGGTTTGGATGTTGTGCTCAAAGAACATCCCTTCTAAATGGTCGCCACCGATGATGTCAACAATATCCCCTTTAGAGACGTGATGGACAACTTCGGGGCGATCCTCCTCTTCTAATTGGGCGATGTTGTCTTTGTATTGAGCACCATTGGGACCAGCCGATTGAAAGGTCACTAAACGCCGGACAATGCCAGGATTTGTGCCGGTGAAATGCTGGGCCAATGCCCCCCCTAGGCTGTGGCCCGTGACATCCATTTTGGGATAGCCATACTTCATGACCAAGTGGGCAATAAGCGAAAAATCTTTTAAGAAGGGCTGGATGCCCCCATGACCTGGAGAATTGAAGTCTAGATCTTGCCAAGCTGTTGCTAGATCGTGGGTGCCCCGAAATGCCAGCACGGGTACCTTGCCTGCGGCCTTACCCGCTTCGTTAGGTATTAACAGACCATAGGTCACACCACTCCCTGCTTTAGTGATGTTGCCATTGGGATGCCACCAGGGGTGGAACCCTTCTTTGCTGAGCCATTCATGGGCCTGCTTGTTGAGCTGATTTTTGTAAATCAACCCATGGGCGATTTGCTCTAACTTAATGTCTTGGGGATTGATCAGGGTTTGGCCACTTTCCACCTGATTGGGATCAACGTCTCGTCGAACCACAGATGGTGATTCCCAACCCACTGCACCAATACCAATTTGGGGATGAAGCAAGGGTGGCGGTGCAGGAGTCGTATGGCCAAACAGACTCCGGTAAGGATTGTCGAAGTCTGTTTCAAAGATGCTGGTATCGGGATTGAATTTGGGTAGGGCTTGCTGGGGTGATTCTATCTGAGGCTGTACCGTCGGTGCCTCCAGCGTGAACCGGAGCGGGGGACTCGCGGATTCAGATTGTTGTGGTGCTTTACGAGGTTGGTGATAGGAACCCATGTTGAGAAATTCGGCACGGTTTCTGACAAGGGCAGGTCTGCGGCAGAAAATTGGGATGATTCAGAGGGTAATTCAGGATAGTGCAGTGGCGAGGTCAATGTCAGGTATTGCCTACGGAACGTTACTCCGTGGATTATGTAACCTGATTTACGGCTACGCTTTGCTAATGGTGCCCAGTTAGTCGGAATACAATGGGGTATTGCCCTGTGCATGGGTGCTGCGGTGATGAATTTCTACAGTAATTGACTGTTTTTGCTTTGCGATGACCCCAGTGCCTTTGTCGCTTTCAGACCCTACAGTGCGTACGCCTTGGCAGAAGGCCAATTCTTATTACCTAATGACGGCCCTGAATCGGGTGGGTCTTCACCTCCAAGAACGGGCGGCACAGTTGCAACTGCAACTAGATGATTTTGAAACCTCAGAGCAGGTCAATCTAACTGCGATCGCATCCCATATGGAGAAGCCTCCTGCCCTGGATACGTTGTGCAACCGCTTACAGCTTTCTGACTTTGAGCGCTATGTGCTGTTGCTGTGTGTGGGGCGGGCGATTCATTCTCGTTTTCCAGAGCTGTTTGCAATTATTCATCAAAGTGCTACCTCTAACTACCCGAACTTCAATCTGGCCTACAGCACCTATCACGGTCATCATCATTGGAGCGCGATGACCCCTCAAGGGGCTTTACGGCGCTGGCAAATCATCGCGGGGGCCAGTGATGAGGATATTTCCCATGCACGCTTGCAAGTTGATGAGAGCATTCTCCACTACTTATTAGGTGAGCCTTATCAAGATGCTCAACTCCTGAAGGTGCTCGACCCGGCTTCGCCGCCAACGGTTCCCCTATCCCTACAGGTGTCCCATCAGCAAATTGCTCAGCAGATCAGCAAGTTCTTGAGGGATGGGGTGAGTTTAAGCCCGATGGTTCAGCTCTGTGGCACGGGGCTAGAGCAAAAATGGGCGATCGCTACCACAGTCAGCCAGCAGTTGCAATGGCCCCTCTATAGTCTCTCTGCCGATCACTTACCCCCTGCGCCCCAAGAGCTCAAAGCATTGATCACCCGCTGGCAGCGACTGGTGAAGCTCACCCCCAGTCTGTTGTGGTTAGATGCCGAGCCCCACGTAAAAGGGGAGCAAGCGCAACAGAGTGCCGTCGCCCCCTTCTTGCAAGCCGTAGGTGCTCCCGTCATCGTTTCTACCATCCAACGGATATATATTCCCCAACTGTCGATTATTCCCTTTGAGGTTGAGAGCCTCAGTTACCAAGAGCAGCTCGGCCTTTGGGAAACGAGCCTCGGCAGTACCTCGGCTAACCTCAATGGCCACCTCAGTACCCTGGCCTCCCAGTTCAACCTCTCTCCTGCCACCATTCAGGCTGCGGGGTTGTCTGTGGCGGGTGACGCCGATGACCCCACCCTGCCCGATCGCCTCTGGGACTTTTGCCGCTTGCAAGCCCGCCCCCAGCTAGAGAGCCTCGCCCAGCGCATCGATGCCGACGCCACCTGGGATGAACTCGTGCTGCCCGAACGCGATAAGCAAGTGCTGCGCGATATTACCGCTCAACTGCGGCAGCGGGCCAAGGTTTATCAGGAATGGGGCTTTGCCGCGA
>CAYGVA010000041.1:0-24364 GCA_964353225.1 uncultured Leptolyngbya sp. | reverse complement strand
TTTAAACCAAGTCCCTGTTGAGAACCGTAGTTCTGCCCCTCACCCCCAGCCCCTCTCCCAGGGGGCGAGGGGAGCCGGAGAACCATTCAAAGTCCCTCTCCCCTCGGGAGAGGGATTTAGGGTGAGGGGAACTCCAGGTTTCAAGTTAGACGAGGTTTAGAGGGGCAAAAAAGTACCGGAGGCCCCCTGCCTGGATTCATCTTTGGCAGTTCTAGCGGTGCCTAACGCGAGACATCTCAATCTTGGGGGATGAGCCGACACATCATAACAAACCTGGCGGCTAGCGGGTCACGACGAGCACCCCCATCAACCCTCCCGCCACGGGATAATGAACGGCTTGCCCAAAGCCCACTTGATGGGCCATCTCAACCTGTTGCGTTCCATTGGGAAACCGCTCTAGGCTCGGACCGATGTAGGCGTACTCTGTGGTGAGGCCATGGTGGGTGGCGGTGGGTACCACCACCTGATCTAGATACCACTGCTGAAATTGTTGCATCCAGGGTTGACGGGGCTGATGAAAGTCGAGGATGGCGGCGGTGGCTCCCGGCTTCAGCACCCGGTGCAACTCCCGTAACCCTTGGGGAATGTCGGTCAGATTCCGCAGACCGTAGGCCATGGTGATGGCATCAAAGGTGGTGGCATCAAAGGGCAGGGCGAGGGCATCCCCTTCTAGCCACTGAATCGCCAGGGGCGGCCAATGCTGGGCGGCCCGTTGCTGGGCGATTGCCAGTTGGGCGACGGCAAAATCCACACCGTACACTTGCCCGGTTGGCTCCACTTGTGCCGCCAACAACAGCGCCAGATCACCGCTGCCACAGCAGACATCTAGGCAAGTGTGACCCGCCTGGGCCTGACTCCAGGTGACAGCCATTTGCTTCCACACCCGGTGCAACCCCCAACTCAGTTGGGTATTAATGGTGTCGTAGACGGGGGCGATGCGATCGAAAAGATCACGAACCGTTGTAGCGGCTGGCGGGGCGTTCGCAGGTTGGGGATTCACGGCAATCAGCTCAGATTTCCGCAATACCATACCTCAGTACGGGGGGCACAGAGGCTCCCTGGGGCCATGGTGGGTGACCGACCGGTGATCGATTATGCGCAGCAAGTCAACGTTACCCCCACCTGCCGAGCCGCTAGGGTGAGCAGACTGAGCTGTCCCTCAGCAAATACCTGGGCCTTGGGCCACTGACAAGAAATCACGGCAACGACGGCATCCCGAAACACCACTGGAATGACGCTGTGGACCTGAACGCCTGCCCCTTGATAGGTCTCAGCAGCCTCAGCCGTGCTGGTATCTGCCAAGGTTTGCGGGGTTCGTTGGGCGATCGCGGCGGTCACCATGGGGTTATCCCGCAGCAGCTCAGTATTACCTTGGCCGCCCACCCCAACGACATCCCCCAGTTGGTCATCCGTGACCGTGGAGACCACACAACCACCGGTGCTGAGGTGGGTATTCAGAGCCTCAGCAATGGCGGTCAATGTCGCGTTTAGGGGTTCTCCCCGTTGGGCGATATCGGTTAGGGAGAGGACCAAATCCTGCTGAGTTTGAGCCTGCTGGATGGCATCGCCCCGCTGTTTCAAGATTTCGTAGGTATCTGCCGCCCGCTGCACAACTTGCTTTAGGGCTTCGGGGTCCCAGGGCTTGGTGATGTAGCGATAAACCTGACCGGCATTGATGGCATCGACCAAATCCTCAACATCGGTAAACCCGGTCAAGATGATGCGGACCGTGTCAGGGAATTCGGGGACCGTCCTACTGAGAAACTCAGTGCCTTTCATTTCAGGCATGCGCTGATCGGAAATAATGACGGCGACCTCACCCTGTTCCGACAGGATATTGAGGGCCTCCTGGCCACTCTCTGCCCTCAGCACCATAAAGTCGCGGCGGAAGGTGCGATAGAGCAAATCTAGGTTGTCGGGTTCGTCATCGACGACCAACATCCGAGTTTTGGGGGGCTTGCGAGTACGGGCTGATCTAGAGGTCAAGGCACTCATAGGGTGAATCAGTTAATACGGGGCAGGACCGAGTTAGGGAAGGGATCGCGGTGGGACCTTAGGCGCAAGGCGATCGCGAAATAAATAAATTACTTTAACGATGTATAGGATACCCAGATCCCCTGGCAATGGCACGCGCAAACCGCGTAACCCTTGCGGTTTTAACCCTATGTTGGCAAACGTTTGCGGTTATGACTGATCCCAAATTTTGAGCTGCAAAAACACCAGTACGAGTGCCAGCCCCATGAGAACCATTGCAGCGGCAGCGGCATAGCCAAAATCAAATTGGGCAAAAGCCTGCTGATAGGTGTAGTACACCAAGACATTGGTGCTATTGAGGGGGCCGCCACCGGTGATCACATACACCTGCTCAAAACTGCGCAGGGTAAAAATCCCCGTCGTCACGATAGCAAAGACCGTTGTCGGGCGTAAACCCGGTAGGGTGATGTGCCAAAACAGCGCCCAAGGGCCAGCCCCATCTAACGCTGCGGCCTCATAACGACTGCGGGGAATCGCCTGCAACCCCGCCAGAAACACCACCAAGTTGAAGCCCAATTGCTTCCAAACACTCAACCCAATCAACACAGGCATGGCCCACAGGGTGCTGCTCAACCAGGGGATGGGTGCGAACCCCAGGGTGGCAATCACTCCATTCATGGGACCTTCGGTTTGGAAGAGCCAGCGAAACCCTAGCCCCACCGCCACCAGGGAGGTGACAGACGGAATAAAGTAGGCCACCCGCAACAGCCCTCGTCCCCGCAGGGATTGATTGAGCAGCACCGCTAGCCCCAAGGGAATCGCCACGCTAGGGACGACAGTGGTGACGGTGAAATATAGGGTATTCCACAGGACTTGCCCCACGTCGGGGTCGAGCAGCAAGCGCTGATAATTTTGTAAGCCCTGCCACTGCAGCCCAGCGCGGGTAAAGCTGCCAGTGGTAAAGCTCAACACCAGCAGATAAAAAATGGGGCCGAAGACAAAGACACTCAACAGCCCTAAGGCTGGAGCCAACAGCGCCCAAGCGATCGCCCCTTCTCCATTGCCTTGGTGCCGTAATTGGGTCATGACGATGTTGGCGGTGTCCCCATCAAAAAAAAGGGTGACCTAGCGGGGCCACCCTAACATCATTTGCTGAGAGGAGAACACAAACTGCCAATGAGCCTGTGCTTCAAGTTAAATCCAGTATAGCTTGTTGAAATTGAATGTCAATAAAATCGGCTTTCTGGGCGGGTGAATTTCAGGGGCTGGTCCCTGGCTAGCCCCTTTTCAAAGCCCTTTTCGCGGCTTTGAATGGATGAAGTACCTGAGTCTTTGGGCGTTTGGCCGCAGGATTGCTGTGATATGTCCTGGATCGCACTTAGCAATTGTTATCAATTGTGGGCTGCAAGTTTTGGTGGTCTTTGGGGGTGCTGCCGCCGCGATTAGCCTTGGACCATCGCGGCGAGTCCCTTATAGTTGAAATAGATCTTGTCTTCGTACACCTGCCGTCAAAGACCATGCAACATCGCTTTACCCGCTCCCTTTGGGGATGGCTTCTGGCCAGTTTTGTTCTGTTGGGAAGCGCACTGTTGCCCAGGGCAGCCGAGGCGACTGGCGTGTATCAAATGCCCCAGCTCTCTGCGGGTAGCCCCACCTGGGTGATTGATGATGCCGATCTATTGAGTCGGCTGAATTTTGGCAAAATTAGCGATCGCCTCGCCACTTTGGCCGACACCACCGGCACTGAAGTGCGGATCGTTACCTTCCACCGTCTGGACTATGGGGAAACCCCCGATAGCTTTGCCCAAGCATTGTTTGAGAAATGGTTTCCCACCCCAGAAACCCAAGCCAATCAAATTGTGGTGGTGCTGGATGATGTGACCAACGGCGCAGCGGTACAGGTGGGGGCAGATGCGACGGACCTATTGACCGAAACCATTGCCCAAAGCATTGCCGCCGAAACCATTGCTGTGCCCCTTCGGCAGGGTGGCAAGTATAATCAAGCCTTTTTGGAGGCGAGCGATCGCCTCGTCGCCGTACTCTCAGGGGAAACCGACCCCGGTCCGCCCGTAGTGGATGAGTCCTTTGAAATTGTCAGCACCTTTAGCAGCGCCGAAGAAACCGAAGAAAATCGCGGCAATGCCACGGTGATTGTGGTGGGCTTTTTGATTGCCGCAACGGTGATTCCGATGCTCACTTACTACGCCTACATGTCCATGGGGGGGTGAGGCGCGTAAGCGCTAGGGGGCAAGGGAGTTGGGGCGCTGGGCGATCGGAGTGGATTTAGGCGATTTCCGACAATGAATATACCGGTTTTGTAGGGGCGGGCCTTGTGCCCGCCCTCCGCAGATCGCCTCCAACCCTCCAACCCACCAATTTCTCCATCGGCGTTATCCCAGGGGCACCCACAAGAGATGCCCCTAAAACAGGTCGCGTCTTCAATGTTGAAATAGTACCTACGGGTATCGTCTTTTCTGGAAATCTCCTTAGTCTTGAATGTATTCTGCGCCGGTCAGTAGCGCAGTTTCGGCTCGGATGAATTCGCGGCCCAGGTATGCAGCGTGGTCGAGGCGGGTGACTGGGCTGGGCTGATCAGGCGCTTCAAATAGGGCGACGCACAGTTCTTTGGCGGTACGACCGGTATAGACCTGGGTATGGGGCCGAGGGGCTCCACCATTGCAGGGCAGGGGCTTGCCGGTGTCTGGATCGCAGGCAACCCCCTTGTCGTTAATGCTGTTGCCAAAGTGCTTGGCACAAATCTGCTGCTGCTCGAGATCGAGGTAGATCAAAAAATACCCCCCCGGATCGAGGTCAATGTGGCGGTTAGAGAGGGTGTTATCCAGCGCGGTCAGGGCGTTGGTATCGGGCAGGTCAAGGGTGGTTGGGTTGGCCATGGTGATGAAGGGAAATAAACCCAAGGTTGAGCAGGGCAGTGTCTAATTGAGACCGATTCAGACACTGTCGGGGCGCACCTGCGTCCTCCCAGAAATCCTGAGATCGTCCCGCAATCGTTGCACAGTCCATTTTCACGGGTTAACCATTGTAGCCCTTGGGTTCAGGAGCAAACCAGTGGCGAATCAGCTCGATCTGGATGCCCCTCTGGCGGGGTACCGGCATCTAACGGAGGGGCTAGGAAGGGAGGATCGAATTCACCACGTCTTCTAAGGTGGCTAATCCGCAGCCAATGGGGCTCTCGGCCCAAGTCAACAAGGCAGGTACCCGCTGCCCTTGGGGTGCAGAATTGGGGGGCACATTCCCCGCTGGGGGGCTGAGGGCAAACATCACCTGCTCAAACTGTGGCCCTGGCAAACTCGACAGCAGCTTAAATAACGCCAACCGCTTTTGAATGGGGTTGGTCGCTGTTGCGGTTGGGGGATGAGTTGAACTGGTCCCTGTGTCCGCGCTGGGGGTTGATTCTGACGCCGTTGCGGCCGGCTCTGGAGCCGTCAAAGCATCCACCACCCGCCGAATCCCCTGCACCACATTTAAAAAGGCTTCGTCTTGATCCTCCCAACGGGTGACGGGTTTGGCGTCTTTGGGCAACGCTTGGAGCGCAGCAATGGGGGTATCGGTAATGTCTACGGGTTTCAGAATAATGGGAATCACCCGAGCGGTCCCGGCCTGATCCCGCTCTAGGGCCTGGGTCAGCTCCACATTGTTAATGTAGTTGGATGCCATGAAGCGGGGAGTGACTAAAAGCAAAATGATCCGGGCAGCAGCTAAGGCCGCCTTGATTTGCGGATCCCATTTGGTACCGGCCTCTAAGCTACGGTCCTGCCAGGGCTTGATTTTGTTCTGGCGAACCAGGTTCGACAGATGAACTTCGAGTTCTTCTTTTAAGTCCTCATCCTTGTGGGAATAGGAAATAAAGACATCGAGCGGGCCGGTGGTGGGTTGCGGTGCTGGCATGGTGGGGGAGGGGAGGAAGCAATCTTGACCGATGATATCGGTTCGGTGGGCAACTCAGAAGCCCGATTCGTGGGGTGATTTTACCTAACCTAGCGGCTAATCCCACGTAACGCTCCCCTGGTGTGGACGCGGGGAGAGGTAACCCACGGGTGATAATAGGGAGGACATCTTTTACGGTTTGGGCCGTTATTACCGAAGGTATGAACTACGTTATTGCGGTTCTGGGCGATCGCATCGCCGCAGAGTCCGCCTATTCCGCCTTAGAAGCCGAGCAGTTTGCCATGGATGAGGTGGCGATTCTAGGCAAAGGCTATAAAAGCGTCGATGAATATGGCTTGGTTGATCCCGCTGGCAAAGTCTGGAAGCAGATCAAACTGATGATGATTTGGTTGGTCCCGTTTGGGTTTATTGCGGGCTTCGGATTCAACCAGGTGACGGGCTTAGACACCTTTGCTTGGGCAGGCACCCTCGGCAACCAGATCCTCGGGGGGATTTTGGGGGCGGGCTCCGGCGCGATGGGTGCTTTTTTTGTCAGTAATGGGGTCGGTGTGGTCTTAGGTAGCGGTGATGCGCTGTCCTACCGCAACTGCCTGAGCAATGGGAAATATGTGGTGGTGGTCAAGGGTTCCCTCACCAATATCCGCGCTGCAACGCCCGTTTTACGACGTTTTCGCCCCGAAAACCTCCAGGGTTATGACCTTCCCGAGGCGGCGTAATGACCCGTAAGCGACTCGCCATTCAAATGGCCATGGGCATTGATCAACATGGCCAAGACCCCACCGTCGCGGCAAAACGCGCCGTACGAAATGCGATCGCCCACAATGCCCTACCCGGCGTCTGGGAAGTGGCTGGGCTAGAACATCCCAACGACATGGTGGTGGAGGTGCAGATTGCGGTCCCTTTCCCTGAGCAGGTCCGCCGTGAGGAAGTCCTCGCAGTTTTACCCTTTGGACATAAAGTGCTCACCCTGGAAGTGGGGGGCATGGTGGTCGCCGGTCGGGCAATCCCAGAACTCGACGACAAAAATGACGACATGTACATCGCTACGGCAGCAGTTACCGTTGTCATCGACGATGAACTGCAACCCTCAACTCAGCCCTCAGGCTAGACAATTTCGGGCGATGAGTCTACCAGGATTGTGGGCAGAAACCGCCCCCCTGTGAGTGTTTCGCCAAGGGTAGGGGCCAAGTCTCCTGACCCCAGGCTGCTTTGTCAGTCCATTTGCCCAACAGCCGAGATTTGAGTTCTCGGCAATCTCCCTAGTCCTCACAATCTCGATTCTCAATTGCGCCATCAGGCATGGTGGTATTGCAGAATAACGCCATGCTCCGGTTCGTACCCCGTAGATTTGCGCCTGTGAGATTGGCCCCCTTCAGGTTGGCGGTGCCGAGGGTGACACTCAGCATAATCGCCCCTTGTAAGTCGGCATTTTCAAGGTTGGCTTCCGCCAGATTCGCCTGGGTCATCTCGGCATTTTGGAGATTCGCCCCCGCCAGGTTGGCGTTGGGCAATTGGGCTCCATTCATTTGTGCCCCTTCTAAGCTGGCTCCCCTCAAGTCAGCATCATCCAAATAGGCCAACATCAAATTTGTTTTGCTCAGATTTGTCCCCTGCAAGTTGGTATTTGTTAGGGTCGCCACCTTGAGATTGGCCCCACTAAAGTCTTGGTTGCTCAGGTCGGTATCGTTCAAGATGCAGACCGGACAATCATTGGTGTCTAACAGCAAATCAATATCATCTTGAATGGCGGCCCAGGTGGGCTCAGGTGCCCCTAGACAGACCAGCAAAACCAAAGCCAAAGCAAATAAGAAGCGTTTCATGAACGGGGCATCTCTTCAATACGCCCCCATTGTCCCATTTCGATGGAGCAGTGATGACCCCGCCTCCAGAGAAAAATCCTGTTTCACAGGGTAAACTCACCCGGTTTTCAGAGGACCTCGCTAGCATGAAGGCACTCAATCGGAAGGGATTGCGTCTTCAGAGTCATCACGTCCGAGTTGACCTGCTTTTCCGACACTATGACCTCAGGAGGTCAATCATGAAGCTGATCCACATTGGGGTTCTGTCGCTGCTGACCCTTCCTGTTGGCGCGATCGCGACACCGGTCTTAGCCACACCAGAACCAATTTCGTCCCAGGCAAAGCAGACTTCAACCCTAATTCAGGTGGTCACCCAGACGGATGAGACTCTCTATTTCAACCCTGATACCCGTTACGAACTGCCCCTGAGGGTAGATACGGCGGTGGTGGTGGATGGCATTACCCTACCGGCGGGCACCGTCATTGAAGGGCGTCTAGAACCGGCTGAAGGGGGGCTCCAGTATGTGGCCTCTCATATCCAGGCGGGGGGCCTCAGGCAAAATCTGAATGCGTCCTCTGAGCTTCTGGAGGACATTAAAGATCCGAGGGAAACCTCCGGTGGTGCCATTTTGGGCGATGCGGCCATTGGTGCGGCGGGCGGTGCAGTGATCGGGGCCATTCTCGGGAACGGCGTTAGCCTCGGCGAAATTATTGGTGGCGCTGCGACTGGGGTGATTGTTGGCAATGTGACGGCCCAGCGGGTGGTGGTGATTGAGGCGGGGCAGCCGATTATTTTGTACGCCGATTAAATCCTCATCATTCAGGTAGAACATTTAAAAACCCGATGCCGCTGACCTGTTGCCACTAATGGGCTAGGATTTTGCGGCATCGGGTTTTTATGGCAGAGCCGTCGTCACCGAGCCTGATTTAGACGTGTAATAAGCCAAACCACGACAAGATAACAGCGATCGCAATCAGCCCAAAGAAGGTGGCACCACCCAGGGTGAGAACCTTGCCCAAAATTTGAACACCCTTGGGATAGGGGGGCGTTTGCCAATCCCAACGGGCTGCCAAGCCCGGTGACCCGGTCCGCTGGAAGTCGTAGCCCAAGTCCTTGAGCTTGTCACGATAATCTGCCCCATATCTTGGCATGTGGGCAAAGGTGACATCTCCCGAGGCATGCTGGGGCAAGATCCGGTTGCGCTGGTAGGGCACGGTATCCTCACCAAAATTCTCTAGATACTCATCGCTATTGAGCAGATCATCCACAAAACCATTGAGGCCCTGGGTGGCTAAGGTGATTGATAGGGCAAGCACCTCGCGATCGTTATAGGCTTCGCGCCCCAGCACCCGCTGCAGGCACATCCGCGCAAAGCGATAGTTGCTATTGGGTTCGTAGTTGCGCTCGCGGAAGACCGGAGACACCAGCAGTCCCCGAATAAAGTCGCGGACCGTGATTTGCCCACAATTCAGTTGCGATTCCAGCACGGTGAGGCGATTGCTGGCCAGCATTTGCTGCTCATTAAAGATTTGGCGGTAAGCAGCGCGAACAATCTCTTTTGCCTCGCCGCTATCCGGCTGATTATTGGTTGTAAACAGCGCAGGCTGATCATCTCCGGGCACATGGAAATTATTGACGCGCTGGTTCTGAGATGTAGGGGTGTACTCTAGCTGCGAAAGCGCCACTGGCTTACCTCGTCAAGGGTTATCAAAGGATTAAAAAAGCAATTTACAAAACTGCCTAAGGTCCAGAATAAGCATTTGTGCTCATCACGATTGGCAAATCTTAAATTAATGCAATGTCTGAAAATGCTTTGAAACAAATTCTGACTATTTCTCTAGGGTATGGATTGAGAAGATCTATGGACGTTACTGCTGTGGGTGGAGACGACAGTAGGTAAGACGGGCGCGAGCTGCACCAGGGAGATGAAGGAAAGGCGGCTGGGCTCCTGAATTGGCCTGGAGCCCATGGGGTTGATTATTTTGGTGGGCTTTATTAACGGGCACACAAGCTAAAATTGAAGGCTGGTCTCTTACTTAATCCTTTTTTTCTGTTATGCCGAGTACGCCGCGCCGTTATCACATCACGACCTTCGGCTGTCAGATGAATAAAGCTGACTCGGAGCGGATGGCTGGAATTTTGGAGACCATGGGGTTGGAATGGTCCGAAGACCCGAACTGTGCTGATGTTTTGCTCTATAACACCTGCACCATTCGCGATAACGCCGAGCAAAAGGTGTACTCCTATCTGGGGCGGCAGGCCAAGCGTAAGCACGAACAGCCCGATTTGATTCTGGGGGTGGCGGGCTGCGTGGCGCAGCAGGAGGGCGAAGCTCTGTTGCGACGGGTGCCCGAACTGGACCTGGTGATGGGGCCTCAACATGCTAATCGCCTGCAAGACCTCTTGCAGCAAGTCTTTGACGGTAGCCAAGTGGTGGCGACCGAGCCCATTCACATTATTGAAGACATCACTAAGCCCCGGCGTGATAGTGCCGTCACCGCCTGGGTGAATGTGATTTATGGGTGCAACGAGCGCTGTACCTACTGTGTTGTCCCCGGTGTCAGGGGTGTTGAGCAGTCCCGTACACCGGAAGCGATTCGTGCGGAAATGGAAGGCTTAGGGCAGCAGGGATTTAAAGAAATTACCCTGCTGGGGCAAAACATTGATGCCTATGGCCGGGATCTCCCTGGTGTCACCGCTTCGGGGCGACGTCAGCATACCCTCACGGATCTGTTGTATTTTGTCCACGATGTGGCGGGCATTGAGCGGATTCGCTTTGCCACCAGTCATCCCCGTTATTTCACAGAGCGGTTGATTCAAGCCTGTGCCGAATTACCCAAGGTCTGTGAGCACTTTCACATTCCTTTCCAGTCAGGGGACAACGATATTCTCAAGGCCATGGCGCGGGGCTACACCCACGAAAAGTACCGCCGCATTATCGATACCATTCGCACCTACATGCCAGATGCCTCGCTCAGTGCCGATGCGATTGTGGGGTTTCCGGGGGAAACAGAAGCGCAGTTTGAAAAGACGTTGACGTTGGTGAATGACATCGGTTTTGACCAGCTCAATACCGCTGCGTATTCCCCCCGCCCCAATACCCCTGCCGCCCTCTGGGATAGCCAACTCAGTGAAACCGTCAAGGCCGATCGCCTACAGCGGCTCAACCATTTGGTCAATCAGCGGGCGATGGCGCGATCGGAGCGCTACCTGGGCCGGGTAGAAAAGGTCCTTGTGGAAGGGGAAAACCCGAAAAATCCGCAACAGGTGATGGGGCGCACTGGGGGCAATCGCTTGACCTTTTTTGAGGGCAACATTGATGAACTGCAAGGTCAGATCGTCAATGTGCAGATTACAGATGCCAGGGCCTTTAGCCTTACGGGTCATGCCCTGGCTCCCGCATCTGCCCCTGCTACGGCTGCGGTTTCCTAGGTCTCCCTGGGCAAACAATGCCCCTATTCCGATGCCTCTTCTTCGGTAACGCCCCAAAAGTCGAGTAAGGCTTCTACGCGCTCAACCCCGGCCAAATCATCCTGAGCTGAGTATAGGTATCTGGCTCGCTGCAGGGCGGAGATGGCTTGGCCCTTAAACCCCTGCCCCCAGAGCGCTAAGCCTAGGTTGTAGTGGGCACCGGAGTTGTTGGGTAGGGCATTGGTCAGGTGACGATAGGCCAAGACCGCCTGTAGGTATTGCTCCCGTTCGAGGGACAATGCCCCGGCTGCCGCTTGGGCAGGCAAAAAGTCTGCGTCGATATCGACGGCAATGCGGTAACGGCGATATGCCCCATCGGTATCGCCGCGCTGCATCAAGATTTCGCCCAGCAAAAACTGGGCCTCGGCGTCGCGATTATTGAGGGCGATGGCCTGCTCCAAGCTCTGCACGGCGGCATTTGTGCGACCGAGACCCAACTGCGCTTCGGCTAGGCCCACGTACAACGGGCTCTGACTATTATCTAAACGCAGGGCTTGCAGAAAAGCGGTCTGGGAAGCTGCGTAGTCCCCTTGAAGAAGGTACAGACTGCCCACTGCCGCATGGCTACTGGTGGCATCGGGCACCGTGCGGATCAAGGTTTCGTAGGCACGTAGCGCTGCCTCAAAATTGCCCAAGGTGATCTGAATGCCGCCCAGCCCTAGATAGGCGTTTTCATCCCGAGGTGCGATCGCTAAAATGTCTTCGTAAATGGCGGTTGCCCGGTCGTAATCCTCTAGTTGCACATAGCTATAGGCCAGGGCATAGCGGAAGGGCAGATTGTCGGGTTCTAGGGCGATCGCCTGCTCATAGGCCGGGATGGCTTCGCGGTAGCGACTCTGTTGGGTATAGAGATAGCCGATGCCGGAATACAGCCGGGGGTTGTTGGGATCAATGCGGGTGGCCCGCTCGTAGGCCGAGATCGCCCCAGCATAGTCCCTCGCATCAATGCGCTCTTGCCCTTCGGTGAGGAGATCGTCGAGGGCGGCCTGGTCGGCGTCACTCAGGTTGCTATTTGCCTGGGCCAAGGTTACCGGCAAGGTGGGGGGTACCCCCGAATTGGGTAAGACAATATCGGCAATGTCGCCCGCAGCCATGACGCTAGAGGTCCCAGTTACCATCAAACCCGCCGATAGCAGCGGTGCCAGCCATTGATATCCCATGGGGATTGTCCTCCTGAATCGGCCCTTGGCATGGTTGCCAAGGGCGGGTGACGTAAACATAGGTTACGTCGGGTAAACAAACCCCATCCTAGCCTATGGGGATCAAGCCTCAATACAGCTCATATTTCATGAGCTGACAGGGGAGGGTGCCGTTATAGATGGGCCACCGCTGGGCCGATTTTAGGCCGATGGCGCGGGCCAATTCTTTGTTGCCGCTCAAGATGTAGGCCGTCCAGCCGTTGAATTGTTGTTTGAGGACATTGCCTAGCAGCTTATAGAGTGCGGCCAAATCATCCCCCTGGCCGAGGCGTTTTCCGTAGGGCGGGTTACACAAAACGATGCCGCTGGGGGCGGGCGCGGTGACGTCACTTAAATCTTGCTGATAAAACGCCAGTTGGGTATCGATGCCGCAACGTTCGGCATTGGTGCGGGCCTGATCAATCACATCAAGATCGCGATCACATCCCACGATCGGCGCTGCCAGTTCGGGTTGCTGGGCGGCTTCTGCCTCTTGCTGTAGCGATTGCCAGCCGGCGGCATCAAAATCGGGCCAGGTCTCAAACCCGAAGCGATCGCGCAGTAAACCCGGCGCGTGATTTCGCGCTATTAAGCTAGCTTCCAGCGGTAGGGTGCCAGAGCCACACATGGGATCACAAAAGGCTTGATCCGGTTGCCAGCCGCTCAGGGCAATCAGCGCCGCCGCTAATGATTCCTTTAAGGGGGCCATCCCTACCGCAGGGCGATAGCCCCGGCGATGGAGACTGCTGCCAGAGCTATCAAGGCTAACGGTGGCCTCTTCTCGATAGAGGTGAACGTTGACTCGCACATCGGGGCTTTGGGTATCGATCGTAGAGCGGAAGCCGGTTTGATCCCGTTGTTGATCAACAATGGCATTTTTGACTTGCAGGGCGGTGAAATGGCTATGGTTGAGGTGACGGGTTTTGCCGGTGGCGTTGACCGCTAGGGTCTGGTCTGGCGTTAAGTAGGTCGTCCAATCGAGCCCTTGAATGCCGTCGTAGAGATCCTCGGCGGTGTTGCAAGGAAACGTGGCTACGGTCACTAATATCCTGAACGGTAGCCTGGCCCATAGATTGATGCGGTATAGCAATGGGCGATCGCCGGTAAAGTCAACACCACAAAATCCTGGGCTCACATTTTGGCCGCCCAACGCCTCAATTTCCTGGGCAGCGAGGGACTCTAACCCCCGTGCTACTGTGGCAAAGTAGTGGGCCATGGTGCAGTAATAAACGGCCTTACTATTTAAGCGGTTTTAGGCTATTCCGTAAGGTATTCTCGGTAGCCAGCCTCCCCCCTCGCTCTTAACGCTCAATCCCAGGTGGGAAACCATGGCCCGATCAAAACGCAATTCAGTTGTCCGCTGGTTAGCCCACAACCTTAGCAGCGACGTGTTTTTGATGCGGCTGGGGCAGGTGGAAGGCATTGTGGCGCGGGTCCTTTCCCTGGCCATGATCTTAGTGGTTATTGTTACCATCGCTGATCTGGGAATTGTATTGTTTCAATCCCTGATTCACCCAAACGCTGCTGGTTTTTTCAAAACGACCCTGACGGAGATCTTTGGCCTCTTTTTGAGCGTTCTGATTGCCTTAGAAATCCTTGAAAACATCACCGCCTACATGCGTCAACATGTGGTGCAGGTTGAGTTGGTCATTGCCACAGCGTTAGTCGCCGTGGGCCGTAAGTTGATAATTCTGGATTTAGAGAAGGTCTCGGGGGTGAGTTTGATTGGCCTCGCCTGTGCCATCTTTGCCTTAGCCATCAGCTATCTCATCGTGCGGAACGTTCATCGCTAGGTAGGTGCTGACTTATACAGATGTACGCCAAAAACTGTCCGAACTGAACAATTGGCACCCATTTCACCCCCTAAGATGGGCCATTAACAGGAGATTAAGGGGTTCCCTCCTGTCGCACTCTACCCTCACCGATAACGCCACGGCCTGAGCCCTGTCTTCTCAGGGGTTGCCGGCGAGCGGGTCAGGCGATGTTATGTCCGGAAATTTCATTCGATGGAAGTAAGAAGGGCAGTAGGCAGAGACCGTACTTGACCATTCATCCTTGTCCTAGCTTTATTGCGAGTTCTACGGAGGCTCCCCTCGCTTGGTCAGGGGTTCTACGGAGGCCCCCTCACACTGCTGCGATTGCTGGGTTTGTTTGGAGCAGGTTAACGCCAAGCTATTTTGCCGTCTCCTGGGTGCCTAGGCACCCCATTAATGCCCCACCATGGATCACTCATTAATCGATATTCTCTGGGTTTTGGTTTGTGCAGGGCTTGTATTTTTGATGCAGGCGGGGTTTCTCTGCCTAGAGGCTGGTTCTACCCGTAGTAAAAACACCATTAACGTGGTGATTAAAAACATTTCTGACGCGGGGGTCTCAACCCTCTGTTTTTGGTTGTTTGGTTTTGGCTTGATGTTTGGCCAAACCCATTTCGGGTTAATTGGGACCACGGCCTTAGCCCCTGAGGTGGGGCAGGGGGAGATGTGGCCCGTGGCCTTTTTCCTGTTTCAGGCCATGTTTTGCAGTACGGCGGTCACCATTGTCTCCGGGGCGGTGGCGGAGCGGATGCGGTTCAATATTTATCTGGCGATCGCCCTTTTGGTCTCTGGGTTTATCTATCCGATCTTTGGCCACTGGGCTTGGAATGGGCTAGATGTGGGGGCCAGCTTGGGGTGGTTAGCAACCATCGGCTTTGTCGATTTCGCCGGTTCTACCGTGGTTCATAGCATTGGCGGCTGGGTCTCCCTCGCCGCCGTGATCATTTTGGGGCCGCGCATTGGTCGTTTCTCAAAAAAGCGGCGATCGCGCTTTATGGGCTACGACCTGCCCTTGGCTTTGTTGGGGACCTTGCTGCTGTGGTTCGGTTGGTTTGGGTTTAATGGCGGCAGTGTTTTGGCCCTGAATGAGCAAGTGCCGGGGATCATTGTCAATACCCTGCTGGCCGGATCCGCTGGGCTGGTCACCCCCATTGTGATCAGCATTAGTCAGGGCCGCCACGTGCCGGTAACCGCCGTCATGAATGGCTCCCTGGCGGGGTTGGTGGCGATTACCGCTAACTGTCATGTGGTAAATGCCAAATCTGCCATTGTGATTGGGGCGATCGGGTGCCTGTGGATGTTGGCCGCAGAGGCCCTATTAGATCGATGCCGCATTGATGATGTGGTCGGGGCGATTCCCGTTCACCTGAGTGCAGGCATCTGGGGCACCCTGGCCGTGGCCTTATTTGGCGATTTAGAACTCATTGGCACGGGGCTGAGTCGCCCAGCCCAACTGGGTATCCAACTGGTGGGCATTACGACTGCGGCCCTATGGGCCTTTGGCCTCACCTATATTGTGTTGTGGAACATGAACCGCTATTGGCCCCTGCGGGTGCGCCGCAAACATGAGCAAATTGGCCTCAATGTGGCTGAACATGGCGCGGTCAGTGACTTGGTGGATTTGTTTGCCACCATGCGTCACCAAGAGCGCACCGGCGATTTGAGCCTGCGGGCACCGGTGGAATTATTTACCCCGGTGGGCCAGATCGCAGCCCGCTACAACCAGGTGATTGCCACCCTCGAACAAGCCCTGGCTCGCACCGATGCCATTGTGGACCAGGCGATTGAGGCCATCATCACTGTCTCCCAACGGGATTTGCAAATCCATTCTATTAACCCTGCGGTGGGTAAAATTTTTGGCTATTCAGAGGCGGCCCTGGTCGCCCATCCCCTCACCACCTTGGTGAGCATTACCCCAGAAGCCCATCAGCCTGCCGATATCAATCCCCTGCAACGCTTTTTGGCCAAGGCCAGCCAAACCGCAACCCCCTATGAACTAACGGGGTGCCGCCGGAGTGGGGGGACATTTCCGGTGGAGGTGACTGTGGCCCCTTTGAAAACGCGGCAAGACAATCTCTATACCTTGATTTTGCGGGATATTACCCTTCGTAAACGGGCAGAGGAAGCATTGCAGGCCGCTGAGGCCCAAGACCTCAAAACCCGCCAGTTAGAATCAGCCCTCAAGGAACTTCAGCAGACCCAATTGCAGCTCGTCCATAGCGAAAAGATGTCGAGCCTAGGGCAGTTGGTGGCGGGGGTGGCCCACGAAATCAATAATCCGATCAATTTTATCTACGGCAACCTCAACTACGTGGAGGAGTACACCCGCGATTTGATGGAGCTGGTGAGCTGTTATCAGCAGGAGGTCACTAACCCTACGGCCTCGCTTCGGGCCAAGACGAAAGCGGTGGATGTGGAGTATCTCCTCAAGGATTTACCGAAGATTTTGACCTCGATGCAAGGGGGGGCAGAACGCATTACGGAAATTGTGAAGTCCCTACGGGATTTTTCCCATGCGGGGAGTGCTGATCTGAAACAAGTCAACCTGCACCAAGGGCTGGATAGTACCCTGACAATTTTGGCAGGTCGCTTAAAGGCCAAGGGCGATCGCCCTGCCATTGAGGTGGTTCGTCAGTATGGCGAGTTGCCTAAGGTTGAATGCTATCCAGGACAGCTCAACCAGGTGTTTATGAACATCCTGACCAACGCCATCGATGCCTTAGAGGAAAAGGTGGAGGCGATCGGTGGGGATGCTGCGCAGCCGCAAATTCGCCTGCAAACGGCGTTACTTATCAACAAGGGCCAACACCCCTTTGAAGACCATCGGGTGCAAGTACAGATCTCGGATAATGGGGTCGGCATCCCTGAGCATGTCAAAGCCCGAATGATGGAGCCTTTCTTTACCACTAAAACGGTGGGCAAAGGGACGGGGCTAGGCATGGCCATTAGTTATCAGATTGTGGTAGATCGCCACCATGGCCAGCTACAGTGCCATTCCCACCATGGCGAAGGCACTTCCTTTGTGATTGATATCCCGCTCTATCAAACCCCCATCGACCTGCCGCATGAAGTCCCGGTCCGCTAGGGCTGTGCCCCGTCACCAACGGCCCCGCACACTACCCGAACTATCCGCAAGATTACGGGAGCTTCGGGGTTGGTTCATCAAAAAAATATAAAGCGGCAAAGCCTTGATAAAGTTTCCGGGGTCCGTATTGCTGTCAAAAGCGCAAGGGTTAAGATTCGGTAAAGACACGGATGGTGTTTTCGGATTTTGGAGCTTTAGACCGCTCTTGTTACGGTATCGCCCTATGGAGCCTACGTTGTGATGAGTGCAGCTTGTTTTTTGCGTGTCAATGCCCCCGATGTTGTCAGTGAAACCATTGATGGCGAGACGGTGATTATTAATCTCTATAAAGGTCTTTATTACAACCTGAATCCGATTGGATCACTGATTTGGACCTTGATTGAAGGGGGCATGGCTCCCGGTGATATCACTCAAATGCTTCAGCAGCACTATCCCCCATTCACCGATGTCGAGCAGGCGACGGTGACGCAACTGTGCGATCGCCTCATCGCCGAAGAACTCGTCGTTGCCAGCGATGAGGCCGTGACGGCAGAGACCCCAGCATGGACCGCACCCCCTACGTTTGAAGTGCCGGTGCTGTACAAGTATGCCGATATGCAAGATCTGCTGGCCCTCGACCCCATCCACGATGTGGATGAAACGGGCTGGCCCAATCAACCCGCTGAAGTCTTAGGGGCCAGCAACTTCTAAGGCGTTGGTCAGTGGCTGGTCAGTTAGGTGGGCTGCGCAAGCGTCCTGACATTGCTAGAACACATTGCGGGACAAAACTATGGCGATGACTTCCGTGGCTGAACCTTTTCCTGAGGTTCAGCGAGATGGGGCTGAGGCGGTTGATTATCACGGTGCCCTAGACAGCGCCTTTGAGCAGGCGGCTCAGGCCGTGGGGGGCGTCGAGTGCCGTGACTATACCGTGGGTGGATTCTGCATTCGGCTGCGGTTTGCCGGATCGGCCCTGATCCCGAAGATGACCCCTGCCCTAGAGCATTTGGCAACCCGCCCTTCCCCATCGCCAGATCTCGTGATTAACCTATGGGATGGGGCTTCGACTGGGGTGATGACCCCGCCGCCGCCGTGGCGCGACGACCCCTATGCCTATGGCTCCCATGGGGAAGTGCGGGGTTACGACAGCGATCGCATTCGCATCGTGTTCAACATGTTCTTCGATGCCCTCAGCCTGCTGAACCTAGAGCAGAATCGGGCGGTGTTTTGGGTGCGGGATGGGGCCAACATTCCCTTTTGGGAGACGGCAGCACCCCTCAGAATTTTGCTGCACTGGTGGCTGGGGAGTCGGGGTTTGCACTATACCCATGCCGCCGCCATTGGTATTCCGGCAGCGGGGGCGCTGCTGGTGGGTAAAGGGGGTTCGGGCAAATCAACGACGGCCTTAGCCTGCCTCGACTCTGAGCTGAGCTACGTCAGCGATGACTATTGCTTGCTGTCAGAGCCGCCCCAGCCCCAGGCTTACAGCCTGTACAGCTCGGCTAAGCTCAAGCCCGACAATACGCGGTTGCCCCATCTGCTGCCGCTGATCCACAACCAAAACCGCCAGCCGGACGAGAAACCCTTTGTGCTGCTGCATCAGCATTTCCCTGAAAAGCTGGTGCCCAGTCTGCCGATGAAGATGATTTTGGTGCCCCACGTCACCGGTCGGGTCGATACCGAGATTCATCCGGTCAAGGCGGCGGCGGCGTTGCTAGCCCTGGCCCCTAGCACCATCTTTCAGTTGCCGGGGGGCACCTCGGCCAAGTTTAAGGAGATGGCGGCGCTGGTGAGGGAAGTGCCCTGCTACGCCCTGGCGTTAGGAACCGATTTGGCTCAAATTCCCCAGGTGATTGGGACGGCATTGGAGCAGGTGGCCTAATGACGGTTCAAATCAGTGTCATCATTCCTGTTTACAACGGCGCTAAATTCTTGCCCGAGGCGATCGCCAATGTCGAGGCCCAGCAGCATCCCGCCCTAGAAATCATCGTGATTGATGATGGCTCGACGGATGATACGGCAACGGTCGCGGCCCAGCTGGCGGCGGATCGGATTGGGGCAAATCGAGGCGATCGCCTGCGCTATCTCCATCAACCCAATCAAGGCCCTGCCGCTGCCCGCAATCATGGCTTGAAAACCGCCCAGGGGGAGTTCATCGCCTTTCTGGATGTGGATGATCAATGGCCGATTAACAAGCTCAACCATCAGCTTGCCGCCTTTGCCGCTAACCCCCACTTAGAGATTGTGAATGGCTACGTGCAAATGTTGCAGGCGGTGCCGACGGCCTCTGGGGAGGTCACTTTCCAGCCTCGCCATGAGCCCTTAGTGAGTTTCAACCTGGGCAGCGCTCTGTTTCGGCGATCGGTGTTTGATCGGGTGGGGTTGCTAGATGCCAGTCAAATTCACAGCGAAGACGTGGACTGGTTTATGCATGCCCGCGAGCTGGGGGTGGCCATGGTGGTACTAGAGGAGGTGACGCTGCTGTATCGCAAGCACGGCGACAATCTGACGGGCGATCGTGACGAAAACCTCAAGGGGTTTTTGCACGCCCTACATAAGTCGATTCGGCGACGGCGGCAGCAGGGGGAATCGACCTCATCTTTGCCCCAACTCGATTACCTCGACGCCCAGGGTCAGATTTCCCAAAAAGATAGCCAAGCTCCGACCCCTCTAGCCCCCAAACCTAGCCATGGCTCAGAATCCCCCTAGCCTTAACAAACCTTTGCCCACACCCGCGCCCCTCGTCAGCGTTATTTTGGCGGTGCGCAACGGTGAATCGTATGTGGCTGAGGCCATTGACAGTGTTTTGGCCTCTGATTATCGACCCCTAGAAATCGTGGTGGTAGATGGCCAGTCGAGCGATCGCACGGCCAACATCGTGCGGGCTTATCCCGAGGTGCGGTACTGCTACCAACCCACCCTCGGCATTGCCAACGCCTACAACCAGGGTATTGAGATGGCTCAGGGGGAGTTTGTGGCCTTCATCTCCCATGATGATCGGTGGTCAGCCCAGAAACTGGGCCGCCAAATGGCGTATTTACTGGCCCATCCCGCCGTGCAGTTCACCGTTTGCAAGTTTTGCTATTTTCTAGCCGATGGTTGCTCCATTCCCCGTGGTTTTCGGGCCGAGTTACTGGGCCAAGACTTGGTGGGCTACATCATGGAAACCCTGGTGGCCCGCAAGGCGGTCTTTGCGCAGGTGGGCAGGTTTAACACCGATTACCAACTGGCGGAGGATGTGGACTGGTATGCCCGTGCTAAAGACTTAGAGATTCCTTCAGCGGTGATTCCTGAGGTGTTGCTCTCTAAGCGAGTCCACGGCAGCAATTCTTCCACCAATGCCCAAGTCAGCACCCAGGCGCTACTCAAGGTGTTGCGACAGTCCATTCAGCGGCAGAAAAATGCCCCCTAAGCGACCCCTGTTTGATCTGTTCCACCTAAACCCGAGGAGCCATGTCCTGCCCTGCTATTAGTGTGATCATTCCTGTCCACAACCGCGAGTCGTATGTGGCTGAAGCCATTGGCAGCGTTTTGGCCCAGACTCACTCTGCCACAGAAATTTGGGCGATTGACGACGGCTCCACAGACGGCAGCGCTGCTGTGATTCAAGGGTTTGGGGATGCTGTGCACTATGATCGGCAACCCCAGGGCGGGGCGGCGGCGGCCCGCAACCGGGGGGTGGCGATGGCGACCGGTGAGTTTTTGGCTTTTCTAGATTCGGACGATCGCTGGCTACCGGACAAACTGGCCCTGCAACTGACGGCATTTGAAAAGAACCCTGATTTGGCAATGGCTTTCGGCCATGTGCGGCAGTTTTGTAGCCCTGAACTGCCCCCGGACCAACGCCCCCGGATCACCGCTGAGGTGATGGCGGGCTACCACGTCGGCACGCTGCTGGTGCGGCGGGCAGCTTTTGAGCAAGTGGGACCCTTTGAGACCCAATGGCGGGTGGGGGAATTTGTCAGTTGGCAGGCCAAGGCCACGGACATGGGGTTACCGACGGTGATGCTGCCTGACGTGGTGATGGAACGCCGCCTCCACGCGACCAATATGGGGCGCACCGAGCGCTCTAGCAACAGCGACTATCTCCGCATTGTGCGGGCCGCCATCGAGCGGCGGCGCGCCCAGGCTGACACCCATGCCCCGGAGCCGCAGCCATGATGACAGCCCATTCCCCTGAAACCGCTGGGGCTGAACGGCTCCCTTGGCAACCGCCACCCGCCACCCGTTGGCAGCCCACCCCCCAGCACCAATTATTGCTGCAAGCCAGCTTTGCAGAGGCGGCGGCGGCGATCGCGGCATGGCAAACCTGGCAGCAACGGATCGACATTGAGCATCTGGATGAGGGGTCCTACTGGCTGTTGCCCCGGCTGTATCGTCGTTTGCAAGGGTTGACCTTAGGGCAACAATCCGCTGAGGAGATCGCTACGCTGCAACGCCTCAAGGGGGTTTACCGTCACGTCTGGTCTCGCAATCAGATGATTTTGCATGACCTTGGCCAAGCGGTGCAGCAGCTACAGCAAGCCCAGATTCCTGTGGTGGTGGTGGGAGGTGCAGCGTTAGTGGCAGCACCGCAGGCCGATGTCGGCAGTCGCCGCGCCGACGATAGCGGTCTTTGGGTGCCTGAGGCGTCCTTAACGGAGGCCCTGGACCGGTTAAACGCCTTAGGTTGGCAACCCACACAAGCGAGATCGCCCGCCCAATTGCGATCACAGCAAACCGCCGTGGGCCTGCGCCGCCACCGCCACACCCTGACCCTGTACTGGCGAGTCTTGCCCCCCTGTCCTGCTCTGGGGGTGGCGGGCGAGGTCACCCAGGGCGGGACGCCGATTCAACTGGGCGCGGTGCCGGCGATCGCCCTAGCCCCGACCGAGCAATGCTTTGTCTGCTGCGTGCAAGCCACCCGCTGGCAACCGCGATCGCCGGTTTACTGGCTGGCGGATGCAGCGGATTTGATCCAGCGACACCCGATCGATTGGCCTCGCCTGGTGGCCCTGGCACAAGCCCACCGCTTGGGCCTGCCCCTCCGGGAAAGTTTGGCCCTGCTTGCCCCGATGCTGAACAATCCCGGCCTAAATACCACCCTCCAACAGCTCCACAAGGTATCCATTTCAGCCTTTGAACGGGCCGAATTTGCGGCTCAGGCTCGCCCCCATCCGTTACTGGGGCAGCTACCGCCGCAGTGGTTTGAATACCGCCGCCTCAGCCCCCAACCCTGGCCCCAGCGGCTATGGGGCTTTGCCCAATTTTTGTCCCAACGGTGGGGCCTCAAGAGCCCCTGGTATATTCCCCTCCATGGGGGTAAGCAAGGGCTAAAACGCCTGTGGCGTCTCTCTCCTGTCCGTCGCTGACCATGACCGTTCTTTGACCCTGCTGTTTCTAACCATTGAATGATGAACGCTCTCCAATGCTGGTTAGCAGATTTACTGTTTGCCGATACTGCAAAAGCAACTGCGACGGCGGCTGCAATCACTGAGGCTGATCAGTGGCATGCCCTCCTGGAATTGTCCTTCCAATGGCGGGTGACCCCCCAACTGTGGCAGCGAATTCAGGCCCTGAACCTAGCCCTGCCGGATGCCAGTCGCCGTGAATTCAGCCGCCTTTGCCGGGTAATTGCGATCCAATCCACCACCGCCGCCCATCGCAGTGTCCGCGTGATGCAGGCGCTAGAAATGGCCCAGGTCAATGCGGTGGCCTTCAAGGGCATCGGCGTCATGGCGAGCCTATACGCTAAACCCAGCGATCGCATGGTCGGCGATGTCGATATTTTGATCGCCCCGGCGGATTTAGAAGCGGCGATCGCCAGCCTCATCCCCATTGGGTTCACCCCCGTCCTGCCAGGGGAGCTCACCGATTATCTGGAATATCTGCACCACCGTACTCGCGCTGACAACCTCTTTTTGATTTTGAAAGATGCCTCAGGGTTTGAAATCGATCTGCACTGGGGTCTGAAGGCCACCGCCGGAGTGGAATTCTCCGTAGCTGAAATTCTGGCGCGGGGAATCACCACATCGCTGCTAAACCAGCCGATTCGGGCCGCCAGCCCCGTCGATGCCATGTTGCTATCGGTTCACCACTCGGTCCGGGATGATTTAGCCCCCGCCAGCGCCATCAAGGATCTTTGTGATTTGAATCGATGGTGGACCTGCCGCGATCTCTGGCAAATTGACGCGGCAATCACTCAAGCCGAAAAAACAGGCTTACTACCGGCGCTCCTGGCGCTGTGGCAACTCCTGGTCGATGACGACATCGCCCATCCCGCCCAAACTGAACTGCCTCAAGTCAAAGCGAAATGTGCGCCTGCGATCGTCAGCCAAGCCAGCAGCTTACAAACCCTCTTGACCCTGCAATTGCAAGGTGAAAATTTGAACCGCGATTTGGTGAATGGCTTGAACTGGGCTACGGTGCTACGTTTCATTCGCCGCCGCCTCCAGAAAGGCAACACCCTATCGTTTGATAAGTCCCTGTGGGGTATCAGCCATGGTGGCAAATTCAACCTCAACAAGCTTCAGAACTTATTTAAAACCTTGCGGGGTCTCGACCACAAAAAGTTAGATGCCTACAAAGCCCTATCAGATCTACAAGATCGATAACCACCTCTGCTCAGCTAATCTCTCACGTAAGCGTGTTCACTAATACATGAATAACAAGCTATCTAAGGCTTCAACAATACTCAGCCATAAATCTAAAGAAGCGGGTCAATATTTACGATATTTTACCAATAGATCTCCCTTTCTAAATCGGAGATTTTTAATCGTCTGTGATTACAGAAGTGGAAGCACGCTCTTAGCCAATTTACTTAATCAGCACCCTGATGTTTATTGCGACGGAGAGATTTTTATTCCTTTTGTCAAGCACAAATTGCATAGAATAATTTGGCCCTATGGTTATCTTCAAGGGAAGCTATCTGCCACAGCAAAACCTGTCTACGGCTTTGACTGTAAAGTCAGTCAGATCATGGCCATGGGAATTAATCCTCGGAATACGGCATCATCCTTTTTTAAAAAATTAAATCAAGAAGGGTGGCATTTCATTTATCTGAGACGCCTGAATATTGTCAGACAAAGCTTGTCAAATCACGTTGCAATCACCAGGAAACAGTGGCACGATAGACCTGAAGAACCTTTGTTGCGCAGGCAGGTAAAGTTAGACAT
>CAYGVA010000040.1:0-25159 GCA_964353225.1 uncultured Leptolyngbya sp. | reverse complement strand
GACCATAGATTAGATTGGGACTCCTGCTGAGACGAGCCTAGCGGATCAGAAACATCTTTGAACCGGTAGTATTCCCAAAGGTCACGGTAGGGTCCCCCTTTTCTCATTGGGGTTCCCGCCCAATGCAAATACCGAAGGGGGCGATCACCATCAAAAAGAATGTGATCTTTCTCCACAAAATGCTTGGATCCTCCCCAACTGCCTGGCTCATGTTTTATGAGACGAGTTATGTTGAGTCTTCTAGCCATCGACTTAAGCACGAGATAGTTCATGATGGGTTGATCCGTCGTGCCACTGGAGAAGTCAAAATACTCTCGGTGAGCGGCACATTCTGAAAGCAGAGACTGCATGGACTTTAACGTAATGGAGTCTTTTCGAGATCCCCAGAAACCACTATTGAAAACATCTTTTAGATCCTCTTCTGAAAAGAGATTCATGTTTAAGATGTCAGGTGAAAAAACATCGTTTAAGCCTCTACCCTTATGATGAAAATCACAAGTCAAGAAGTCTATATCTTTCAAGAAATCTAGTGTTTCCGAGATGGGCCTAAATAGAATGATGTCGGTGTCTATATACAAAAATTCATCGAAAGGCCCAAACCAAACGCTGAGTTTTCTCATTTTATTGGGGAGCTTCAGGAAGTCCCTGGGAAAAATTTCCCCGATCGATTGCGTAAACTCATTCAGAAAGTCTAGGTCTGGGAAGAGCTCAACTTGATAATGCGTTTTCAGAACTTTTGCGACATATTGATAATTGTCATCAAATGGAATCATGATGACAGGAATATCTGGGTCATGAAGTCTTAAACTACTGAGTAATGCGATCGCATTATCGGCAACACGATCATTTGCAACAATATAGATACCACGACTCATTGGTCAAATTCCTCTAGCGTCAGCCAGGCTAATTTCTTGGGTTGAATTTCTTTAAAAGACGTTGAAGCTTGTTGGGACCTTGACGATAAGATTTGGGTTTCCCTTTAAGTGTGGGATGTTCTGCCAGGTTGTTCAAATATCGATAATATAAAAACGTATCCCTATAAGGAAAACCTATGTTTTCACCTTCACAAATCCGCCTGAAAAAACTGGACGAAATGCCAATATAATGTAGATAGAGTAGCGGTTTGCCTTGGTCAAAAACCTTTCCATCTACACATGTAAAGTGGCTAGATGTTACAGAGTTGCCTGTTCGTTTCCCATGGGGCCATTTCCTAGCCAAATTCACTGAAGGTATATTTTTTTTCATCACCAGATAATTTAAAATTGTCTGATCTGGTGCAAGGGGATAAAGAACTTCAGCATCGCCAGATTTAAGGGAGAGCAGTATTTCTTCAAGCTGATCTGATTGTAACAACCCCCTTTTGCTTCCGTAGAATCCAGAACAGAATATTTTCTCTTCTAATAATTCTTCGGAAAATAAGGTTTTCAATCTTGGAGATGAAATATCATAGACATGGGATGGATCCTTGTACTGAAAATCATAAGTGACCCAATCATATTGTGAAAGAGCCTCAAAGACTTCATCTACAGGATTGAGCAGCAAAGTATCTGCATCCATATATATAAAACTATCAAAAGGACCATCAAATGCACAGTAACGACGATGGGTTCCCATTCTGTGTATGCCTTTACTGGTACCTGCTGCTAGCCATCTTTCAGAGGCATTTGGATGTGTTTGCCAAATACGTCGAACCAATGTATCCCACTTTTTGATGCTGCTAACATTGTCATACAAGCTGACTTGGGGATGCTCTTTTACAAGTTCGGACAGCCTAGAGCAATGATTGTCGTATGGCAAAATGCAGATAGGGAAATTAGTGCCAACATTGGCTGAAATACTATTTATTAAACCAACTAATTGATCGTAAACAGTATCATTCGCTAAAGTATAAATGCCATCTACCATGATCAGATAACCCCAGGAAAATTTTCCAAAATACTGTGCGCCTTTAGATGCACGGAAGACATTGAAAAAACGACATCATTGTTAAGATAGGTTGATTGCTTTAGGCTGACAACCTTGGCGCGCATGTCTAGTACCCACCCAACTCATTGGATATTAAGTAAGCCTATTGGCTTAGATTATGTTGTTTTTGTTTTTTCAGGACAGCTTGAAAGTGGCATGGGAAATGTGAATTTCCAATCCAATAGATCCACCTTGTTGATAGATGCAAGGTGAAAAGGGTACTTGAAAACGAGAAATGTACACCTGAAAATAGAGGGGCCGTAAACTCTGTACCCCTAGAGTTCCCAAATGACCACTATGAAATGAACATTCCATCTCATTGAAGGTGTACATGCTTGTTCTTTGATGATGGCTGTGAACGCACCCAACCGAGTAATCTGCTGAGGACGTAACCGTCCCCTGAGCGGAGTCGAAGGGGACATCTTGCATAGGTTTTGGCTTCGACTTCGCTCAGCCAGCGTAGTACCAGGGACGCTTACGCTGAGGACTTAATTGGCAGCTAGAGGCGGCGAGGCGAATTCAGAACAGTTTTCACTAGAACAATCCAACTCAAAACCCACAAACTGAGGGGTTAAATTATTGAAAGATGGCTGGTACTTTACCTATGCCATTGTCGAGGGGACAATGCCAGAGCTGATGTTTGACTTAATATAGCGGTATATCAAGGCGCGTAGGCTCTTATAGGTGATGTTTCTACAAATGTGGAATAGCTTAGAACTGAGAATGAGAAGATCGAGCATAAGCTTCTGGTTCTCGGCTTAATCAATGACTTCATGGTGTTTTTTTGCATAGACGTTTCTACCTTTGGGTAATGGGTATCTAGGTCAACTTCAGTTTATTAATCTGAATTTATATCTTCCTTAATCATTGCCAGAAGGTTATTGGCTGCATCATAGGCTTCTTTGGCTAGTTCGCTATGTTCGTCTAAATCATCTGGGCTGGATACATCATCTAAGAGAATTAGTTGCAATGATCCAATGATCGAGTTGAGATGGGTTCTGGTCTGATAGGAAACTTGTGCAAATTCAGCAATCTTGTTTTCTGAATTCTTGACCGTCTTGAGGAGGTTTTTTGCAGTACCAAATGCCTCTTCTACTAATATTCCTTGGGAATCTTGATCGACGGCTACACCATCAACAATGAGCTCCAAAGAACTCATAATTGCACTTAGTTGGACTTCTAGGAGCTGGTTTGAAAGACGCTCCATATAGCCAGGTGAGGACTCTAATTTCTGATCTGTTTTACTAGGGGTATGACCGAACTGCATCGTCCAGAGCTTGGCGTATTCACCCTCTTTGAGCAAAAGTTCTTCATGGGTACCGACCTCAACGACTCTACCTTTACTCATAACAGCTATTTGGTCAGCATTGCGAACCGTAGAAAGGCGGTGAGCAACGACTAACGTTGTTCGATCTTGACTCAGATCATCTATGGCTTCTTGAACCAAACGCTCAGAAACAGTGTCTAAGGCACTGGTAGCTTCATCCAGTAGCAAAATATCTGGGTCTTGAACAAGAGCCCTTGCAATTGCTAATCGCTGCCGCTGACCACCCGACAGCATCACGCCCCGATCACCGATCTGAGTTTGCCAACCTTGGGGAAGCTGCTCAATAAACCCATAGGCATTGGCACGTTTGGCAGCTTGAATAATATCATTGTCGGATGCCTCTGGCCTTGCATAGGCAATATTATTCCAAACCGTATCATTGAATAAAAATGTATCTTGACTAACTAGACCCAATCTACGCCGAAAAGTACTTAACTGGAATTGTCTTAAATTGACGCCATCAATATAAACATTTCCTTCTGTAGGCTCATAAAAACGGGATAGTAAATTAATGAGTGTTGATTTTCCGGAGCCTGAGCTACCCACTAGGGCCAAAGTTTTTCCTTTTGGCAGAGTAAGTGTAACGTCTTTAATCACAGGGTGGTCATGCCCAGGATAAAAGAAGGTGATGCCATCAAAGAATACCGATTCATTTATTGACTCATAAATATTTTCTCCTTGCTCCATAAATGATTTGTTGTCCCGCCTCAGTAAGTCATAGGTGACTTCTACGCTTGCTGAAGAGTTGGCTAGTGCGGTACGAACACTGTTTATCTGTCCAATAAAGGGCAGCATTCTAAATAATGCGGCCAGGTAGATAAGTAGTATTGTTGATAGCCCGTCAAGACTGTCAGCCATAATCAAGCGGGCCAACAAAATAATAGAAATTACAACTACTATGCTTGACATCTCATTGACTGGCCCAATGGCAGCACTGACCTTTTGAGAATCAAATGCAGCTTGCTCCTGTTCATAAACCATTTCCATGATCTTTTTGAACTCGCGTTTTTCACTGGCAACAGCACGAATAAGTCGAATGCCATGTAGCATTTCGAAGAAATGAACGGAGTAATTTTTGTTTGTCTCTGTTACTTTTTTCCCTAATTCTTTAGACTTTCGCACAAAGATTTGGCTAATTAGGGTTATGAAAGATGCTAGAAATATTGAAATCAATGTGAGTTGCCAAGAAATAGCAACCAATATGCTGGTATATACGGAAATCGTAAATACAATGTTGCTAAGGCGAATGTAGTTTAGGATTGCACTTGTTGTGCGGTTGGACTCAGTATTTATTTGCCTGGAGATGTCACCAATTTTGTTCCTATTGAAATAATCTATATCAACCTCAAATAGGACTCTAAATGATTCTTCTCGAATACTGTTCATCACCCCCTTGTTAAGGGTTACATTGATCAGAGAGGCAGCATATCCAGAAAGACCTTTTAAACCAATCGTGATGATGACTGCTGCCAGTAGTGCGACTAGTCGATATTGCTCCGGTAATCCATCAAAAGGTGCAAACAGACCTTTGATGATTGGAGGGGTGTTTTTGAGGGTGGCACTTTGCCCTGTAATCTGTAAGATCACAGGAATAATTAAAGTTGTATTGACGCCACTGAACAAGGCACCAGAAAATCCCAGCAAGATAGATGCGATGATTTTGAGTGGGAATTTTTGGGCCAGCCTTAGCAGAAGTTTATTCTGATTGCTCATGTGGGGTTTACTGTTTTTTGCGTTTCTGTGGAAGGTCTCGGCACATGGATATTAAAGCTGTCTTTTCATTGTCTGTGGCGAGGCAATTTAATGGAGCTGCATGCCTTTTCCCTGGTGTTGAAGGCTGTTTGGAGTTCTAGATAGGCCGTAATTCCTCGGCGTTAGAACTTTTTTGAGCGCTATGGCATTTTCATTGATTCCATTAGCTAACCTTACCCATAGTGAATGAGTGGATTGCTATTATTCCTGTCCAATGGGAAAGATCAGGCAATATCCAATGCCCTATAACAATTGCAACCACCATCATTTTCTATCTGTTGAGGACAAAGTTGAAAGACGCTTGAAGGATTTCCATAATAGCTGACAGCCCGCAGCCAATAGGACTTTCTGCCCATTTCAAGAGTGCGATCGCCCGGTTGGATTGCGGCATGATATTAGGGGGGATCTGGCCTGGGGGTGGGCTCAGAATAAACACTAACTGATCAAATTGGGGGCCGGGCAGTGCCCCTAAAAACTGGCTGAGATGAGTGCGCTGCCGATAGTCAATAGCGGGCTGAAGTAAGCGGGCCTCAGATAGACGTTCTTGAGTCATGTCTGTCGCAGCCTTGGCCTGCTCTAGTTGCCGGTACTCTTGTCGATATGCGTCAATGGCCACTTTTACATGGTGTATCTCCTGGCTATAGCGCATACGCCGCCGAGGATCCTCCTCTAGGCGTAAGGCATCTTCAAACGATTTCAGTAAAATTTCGGACTGTTGGATATTATCGCTCAGGTCCTGGAGGCGTTGGGCAACAGGTAAGGCCATGACTCTGGATGGTGGGCGTGGCAAGTTGATTTCAGAGGCAGCGAATGACTGGGCTAGTTAAGTGCGGTATCCCCCTATGTGATCACATTGGTCCAGCCGCGCTTTAATTTGCCCATGGGACAGCCAGCCCTAAACCCACAGGTTACTATTGTTAAGAACTGTTCAGCTCCCTAACAGTGTTTGCAACCTATGGTCTTGCCCCATGCCCAAGCCTTCACCTCTGACCGAGTCCTCCCCACATGAGAGATTAAAGGGTCACCATGGTCGGCAGCTATCGTCCGCATTTGAGGAAGACAATTTAATTCGGGTCCGGGGGGCGCGGCAGCATAATCTTAGAAACATTGATCTTGATATTCCCCGAGATCGCCTGATTGTGTTTACCGGGGTGTCGGGGTCGGGCAAGTCGTCCCTGGCCTTTGACACCATCTTTGCAGAGGGTCAACGGCGCTATGTGGAGTCCCTGAGCGCCTATGCTCGCCAGTTTTTGGGCCAGGTTGATAAGCCGGATGTGGATGCGATCGAGGGGCTGAGTCCGGCCATCTCCATTGACCAAAAATCCACATCTCACAACCCTCGCTCCACGGTGGGGACGGTCACTGAGATTTACGATTACCTGCGGCTGCTGTTTGGTCGGGCTGGGGAGCCCCATTGCCCCCAGTGCGATCGCTCCATTTCCCCCCAGACCCTAGATCAAATGATTGATCAGGTGATGGCGCTGCCAGACCGCACCCGCTTCCAGATTTTGGCACCGGTGGTGCGGGGCAAAAAGGGCACCCACAAAAAACTGCTTTCGGCTTTAGGAGCAGAGGGGTTTGTACGGGTGCGCATTAATGGGGAAATTCAGGAACTGAGCGATCTGCCCGATCTGGATAAAAACCATGCCCACACCATTGAGGTGGTGGTGGATCGCCTGGTTAAAAAAGATGACTTGCAGGAGCGGTTGGCGGATTCCCTCAGCACTTGCCTGAAACGCTCTGAAGGTATTGCCGTTATTAACATCTTGCCAGAGCGACCGTCCACTGATGCTAAAGCCTCCGCTAAGGTCGTGCCCCTGAGGGTGCAGGAGCTGTCAGATACCTTGCCCAAAGCTGCTGAGGGCGGTGAATCCTACAGTGCCACCGCCGAGGTTCCTGAGAGCCCTAAGGATATTGTTTTTTCTGAAAACTTTGCTTGCCCCGATCATGGGGCAGTGATCGAGGAATTGTCGCCTCGGTTGTTTTCTTTTAACTCCCCCTATGGGGCCTGTCCCCACTGCCATGGACTGGGCAATCTCCGCACCTTCTCCGCTGATTTGGTGGTGCCTGATCCGACCCTGCCCGTGTATGCGGCGATCGCCCCCTGGTCCGAAAAAGACAACACCTATTATTTTTCCCTGCTCTACAGCGTCGGCCAAGCCTTTGGCTTTGAAATCCAAGCCCGGTGGGAAACCCTGAGCCCAGACCAGCAGCAGATTGTGCTCCATGGCTCTGACGAGAAAATTTATATTGAGACCGATTCCCGTTACCGCGATCGCAAGGGTTATAACCGCCTCTACGAAGGGGTCTTGCCCATGCTGGAGCGCCAGTATCGGGAAACCAATGCCGATAGCTATAAGCAAAAGCTCGAAAAATACCTGATTGATCAACCCTGCGAAGTTTGTCAGGGGGCGCGTCTAAAACCCGAAACCCTAGCGGTGCGCATTGGCCCCTATTCCATCCAGCAGATGACGGATGTCTCCATTGGGGAATGCCTGAACCGGGTCAACCAACTCATGGGAGAGGCGGGGCATGCCCAATTGATGACCGCTCGGCAGCGGCAGATTGGCGATCTGGTTTTACAAGAAATTCGGGCTCGGCTGCAGTTCATGTTGGATGTGGGTCTCGATTATTTGACCCTGCACCGCACCGCCATGAGCCTGTCGGGGGGAGAAGCCCAGCGGATTCGCCTCGCCACCCAAATTGGCTCTGGCCTCACCGGAGTACTTTACGTGTTGGACGAACCCAGCATTGGCCTGCACCAGCGGGATAACGATCGCCTGTTGCGGACCCTCCATCACCTGCGGGACTTGGGCAACACCCTAATTGTGGTGGAACACGACGAAGACACCATCCGAGCCGCCGATCACCTGGTGGATATCGGTCCTCGGGCGGGGGTTCATGGCGGGCGCATCGTTGCCCAAGGTGATTTGGAGGCCCTCACCAGCAGCGAAGACTCCCTGACCGGGGCTTACCTATCGCGGCGGCTGAGCATCCCCACTCCAGCGGAGCGGCGGGAGGGGAATGGTCGCACCCTCCGGCTCCACAATGCCCGTCGCAATAACTTGAAGAATCTGGATGTGGAGATCCCCCTAGGCAAGTTGGTCTGCGTCACTGGCGTTTCCGGGTCAGGAAAATCCACCTTGGTGAACGAGTTGCTCTACACCGCCCTCCGCCACCACTTTGGCAGCAAAATCCCGTTTCCCCAGGATCTAGACGAGCTTTCGGGGCTGAAGGCCCTAGATAAGGCGATCGTGATTGATCAGTCCCCCATTGGCCGTACCCCCCGGTCGAACCCCGCCACCTACACCGGGGTCTTTGACGTGATTCGCGAATTGTTTACCACCACCGTCGAGGCCAAGGCCCGAGGTTATAAGGCTGGGCAGTTTTCCTTCAATGTGAAGGGGGGCCGCTGCGAAGCCTGCGGCGGTCAGGGGGTGAACATTATTGAGATGAACTTCTTGCCCGATGTCTATGTGCAGTGTGACGTGTGCAAGGGGGCGCGCTACAACCGGGAAACCCTGCAGGTGAAGTACAAGGGCAAAAACATTTCGGATGTGTTGAACATGACCGCCGAGGAGGCGTTGGATTTCTTTCAAAATATCCCCAAGGCAGCGGTGCGGTTACAGACCATGGTGGATGTGGGGCTGGGCTATGTGCGGCTAGGGCAAACCGCCCCAACCCTCTCGGGGGGAGAAGCCCAACGCATGAAGCTGGCTTCAGAACTGGCGCGGCGGGCAACGGGCAAAACCCTGTACCTGATCGACGAGCCCACCACGGGGCTGTCCTTCTACGATGTTCACAAGCTGTTGGATGTGGTGCAGCGGCTGGTGGATAAGGGCAATTCGGTGTTGATGATTGAGCACAACCTAGATGTCATCCGCTGTGCCGACTGGTTGATTGATCTGGGGCCAGAGGGGGGCGATCGCGGTGGTGAAATCCTCGTCACCGGTACCCCAGAGGTCGTCGCCCAACATCCCCAGTCCTACACCGGTAAATATTTGGCGCGGGTCTTAGCCCAGCATCCCCCTAGCTGACCTTGTGCTCGATGACGTGGGTGGCACCGGTCCAGGTGCCCTTTTCGTCGTAGTGGCGGATGAGGCGCTGGCGTTCGCGATCGCTCACCAACCACCCCGCTTCCACAAAAAAGGGTTGCTGGCGCTTGAGGGTTAGGGGAATGTTGCTGGAAGCCCCGTCTGGCAGCAAGGTGATTTGCCGGATATTGTCCGGCCCATGCTGCCCAGGTCCCTCAAACATCAGCGTCCGGCCCTCAATCCTGGCGGTTGAAGCAATGCGCTTGCTGCCAAAGGAAAGCACCTGCTCCAAGTGATTATCATCCAACCGACGGATGTTTAAATGGGTCGCCACCGGTTCCGGTGCGTACCAATCGGCGTGAATCGTCTGGGCCATGCCCTGCCATTCCCCTAAGAGTTGCTCCACCGTCAACGGGGGACGTTCTGGGGCGGTGGTGCCACTCCGAAATTCTCGAATGAGGGTGAGGCTCTCAAATGTCTGTTGAGGGCTATAGAGCTGCACAAGGCGGCATCGGCGATCTCCCCCCACAAAGCCATACTCGGCCCCAAACGTCGCGGCGTACGGTAGCTGCAAAGACCCCTTCGAGAAGGCTCCGGTGTCGAAGAAAATAATTTGCCTGCCCAGGCTCCGGTATTCCTGTTGATAGTCCTTGATGGGTTGGGTGTCGTAGCCGTCTGGTCCAAATCGTCTCAGCCTAAAGTTGACCAAGGTGTCCTGCTCAGACGGCTCCAAATTCAAAATTGAGGGCGTCGAGGTCAGCAATTCCCCCTCTAGGGAAACTTGGGTGAAAGAGCCCCGCCACTCCCCTTGGTTTTTGAGGAAATTTTCCCAGTTGCTTGCCATAGTTGCGTCGTGCCAGTGGTGTGAGTGCCGGATGATTTCCCGTTAGGAGCCGGCATTAACCGGCATGGTTTGGGTTGTCTGGGCCGCAATTGGGTCGCTGCCAGTATCCGCGCGCACCGCTCGAAACATGCCAAACCGACAGAGGCCAGTGCTAAAGGCCAGCCACATCAGCAAAATTGTCGGCACTTCCCGCACGGACTTGAGGAAACCCGATACCCCAAACTGCAACCACCCCTGGGGTCGGATGATCCCCTGCCAAATGGTGTCAAACCAGGAGGGCAAGGTCGGTTCGGTCCAGTCGGCGGTCATGACCGCTCCAGCAACGAAACCCGTTGCTGCCAGTTCTTCAGAGAACCCTTCAATGCTGGCAAAAGCAGGGTGGGACCATTGGTCTAGCAATTGCCGCATGACGGGCTTTTCCCAAAGATTAAGGGGCGCTTGGCGATCATCCCGTTGATTCCAGTCCGCCAGCACGAGCAACCCGCCAGGTTTGAGGACCCGCATCAGTTCCTGGGCAAAAACGGCCTTGTCGGGCATGTGAGGCCCCGCTTCCACCGACCAGACCACATCGAAGCTGGCATCGGCAAAGGATAAGGCCATGGCATCGTCCACCTGGAATTGAACATCCAGATCGGCTGGGGTGAGGGCCTGCGCCCGCTCCACCTGTTGGGGGCTGATGGTGACCCCAGTGACCGAGAATCCGTAGTTGCGAGCCAAGATTCGACTACTGCCACCAATACCACAGCCCACATCCAGCAGGGTTTGCCCCTGGGGAAGCCGATCTAAACCGCCCCACTTTGCCATCTCATGGACAAAATCGACCTTGGCCCCTAGGAAATCTGTGGATTGGGGGGGGGAGCCATAGTAACCGAGGTGAATATGCTCCCCCCAGTAGAATTCTAAAATGCCGTCCTCAGTCCATTCGTCGTAGGCATTGGCAACGGAGTCGGCGGATTGGTAGCGGCGGGCGGTCAGGAGGTACAACGCCAAACCAATGGCCGATAAGGCGAGCAGGAGCTTGAGGCCAAGGAGCAAGTTCATTAAAGCTAAATTGTTATATTCCTTCACAATATAACGCTGTGCCTTCGCCGCCCACTTGAGGCTGCGCCTTTGTCCCATGCCCTGGGGCTATCCACCCCTGAGCTGGGTCTCGTAAGATAAGCACTGATTGCCATGGCAGAGGGGATAGAAGACGACATGGGAGAACTGCAAACACTGTCGGTGATGGGATTGCCCGTCCATGGGGGGGAGCAATATGCCGACTGGCTGCTGCTGCGACACCAACAGGGATTGGGGAGTCATGTGGTTACCCTTAATGCTGAGATGGCTATGCAGGCCGATCGCAACCCTACCCTCAAGCAGCTCATTCAACGCACTGAACTGGTGATTCCCGATGGGGCGGGCATCGTGCTGTACTTTCGCCTGAAGGGAAAAACGATTCGGCGCTGCCCTGGCATTGAACTGGCGGAAGCGGTTTTAGATCAGCTTGGCCCTGGGCAATCGGTCTTCTTCTATGGCGGCGCTCCGGGGGTGGCGGCAGCCGCTGCCCAGCGGTGGCAGCAGCGTAATCCCCAACTCCAGATTGCGGGGGTACAGCATGGCTTCCTCACCCCTGAGGAGCAACCGGCCTTCCAAGCGCAACTGCAAACCCTACAACCCACGGTAGTTTTGCTGGCCCTAGGGGTCCCCCGGCAGGAATTTTGGACCGCCGACCATCGCCACCTTTGCCCAAAGGCCGTGTGGATTGGGGTGGGGGGCAGTTTTGATATCTGGGCGGGGCTCAAGGAACGGGCACCGGCCTGGTTTTGCAATAACCATTTGGAATGGCTCTACCGCCTCTATAAGGAGCCCTGGCGCTGGCGGCGGATGGTGGACTTGCCGAAATTTGCGATTCGGGCTTTGACCTATTCGTAAGCGTAGGGTCTTGGCAATCTAGGTCGCTCTGATGGGGCCTTGATGGGGGCCGACGTTGTAGGCCATTGGCCTGTCTGCCTCAGGCCAGGGGGTTCACGGTATGCTAGGCGTATTCTTGAGCGGGCCACCCTTCTGGCGCTATGGCTCCGCCCTTGCCTTGGTCAATCTCTTATATTTCGATGCCCACACGGCTCCAGATTCGTTCCCATTCCCTCGTTGTTCGCAGTGCCATCGGGCTCGCCTTGGCCCTATGGGGTGGTGGCTGGGTGGATGCCGCCGCGTCTAATCCCCTGGCCCTGGCGCAAGGTCGTCCGGTGCTAGCCCAGCAGGCTGATCCTGAGGTGGCCGCAGGGGAAGCAGAGACCAGCGGTCAATTCACCGCGCTCATTCTGTTGGCGATCGCCCTCGTCATCCTCAGCACCGCTGTCTACATCATTATCCAGACCAGCCGCGCCTACGACTTTTGGAAGCGATCGGCCAATCGGCTTGCCGCTAGCGTTGTGGCCGATGAGCTGAATAAGATGACCGACCTAGAGAGCAAAATTCGGGCGGCAACCCGAGAGCTCAATCTCGCCTTAAAAGACGCTGCCGATCGGGGCAGTGATCTGGAGGCGCAAACTGAACGCTTGAAAGATGACCTGGCGGACAAGCGTCAAGTCTTAGGCCGTTTGACCGACGAGGTCAGCGAGTCGAAGCAGCGCACCCTAAAGGAATGGCAAACCCAGGTGGACACCCTGCAGCAAAAGCTGGCGGACGTAGAAGCCGACTTTGCCCAGCATTCAGCCGAGTTTCAAAAACAGCTCCAGGAGCGGGCATCTACCCTGGAATCGGAGGGGACCCAGCACCATCGGCAACTGTTGGAAACGGCTCAGCAATCTGCCGCTCACCTCCAGCAGCATTTCACCGATCTACAAACGCAAACGGATCAGGCCCAACAGGATACCGTGGCGAACCTGCAGGGATCTGTCACGGACTTTACGGCCCAGTTGGGTGAGCTGACCCAGTCTGTCGAGGCCGATCGCGATCTTGCCATCGAAAAGCTGGTGGCCATGCAGGAGGGCTTTGCCCCCCACTTCGAAAACCTGCGGGACAACCTCGAAGCCCAACTGGAACAGCACCAGCAGCGGGTGATGGACGCCATGGACGAGCGCCAGCGCCACCTCCAAAAGGTTCTGGATGATGCCCAAGCCAACACCCTGGGCCATCGTGATTTGGCCCTGCAGAACATTGAGCAGGCCAATCAGGAATTTGAAGCGGGCTTTTTGCAGGCCAAGGACGATATTCTCACCCGCAAGTCCGCGATTCTGACCGAGCTGCAGCAAACCCTTAAGGACTTTCTGGGGCAATTTGATCACTATCAAGGGGAGATGGATGCCCGCAAAGTTGACATCCTGGGGGATCTGCAAAGCCGCGCGGACGATGTCCTAGCCCAGTTTGAGCAACTCCAGGGCACTGTGGATGGGCAACAAGCTGCCGTCCTAGCGGCAATGCAGCAAAGTGCCGAGACCTGCCAGCAACAGGTGGCCGATCTCACCGCCGATCTGGATACCCGTCAGGCAGCTTCCCTAGCGGCCCTGCAACAGCAGACCGATGCCTTCCAAGCCCAATTGACCCAACTGGCTGCGGATCTAGACAGCCGCAAGACCGTACTTTGGGACGATTTGCAGCGCCGTGCCGGTGACTTTGCCGAAGCGGTGCAGGCCATCCAAGGGGAGGGCCGGGAGCGGGCCAACACCATCTTGACCAACCTCGGCCGTTTGGAAGGGGAGTTTAGTCGCCAGCTCAATGAGGTGCGGGATGTGGTGTTTGACCGCCGCGATGTCGTTCTCAATAAACTAGAGGGCTTCGATACCCAGCTCAGTGAACACCTCACCACCTTGGAAACCGACGCCAGCGATCGCCAAGTTCGAGCTAAGCAGCGCCTTGAGCAGATCGAGGCTGATTTCTCTGACCAACTCACCCAGCTTCAGCGGGATGCCGCCGCCGGACGGAATGACGCCCTAGCGGACTTGGAACAATTCAAGGAAACCGTGCAAGCCCGACTCCGGGATCTGCAAGCCGAAGCCCAAGGGGAGAAAGAAGCAATCATGCGCCGCCTCGGGGAGATTGCCCCCCAATACATTGCTGATTCCTTTGTGACCGATACCCGCCAACAGTTGCAGTCCTTTAATGACTTGCTAGCGCAACTGCGCAGCAATCGCCCTGCTCTCTTTTTGTCGGCCCAGGCCTTTGTGGATGCGGGCAATACCTTGTTAGGGGAAGGCCGGTATGTTGAGGCGATTGCCGAGTATCAACAGGCCCTAGAGATTCAGCCCGATAGCAGTGAAGTGTGGCTCAACCAAGCCCAGGCATTCGTCGCCCTAGAACGGAAGGAAGACGCCCTCGCCGCCCTCGATCAAGTGGCGCAATTCTCCCCTGAGCTACCCGCCGTCCACTACCAACGGGCGCAACTGCTGCGGGAACTCAAGCGCTACGAGGAAGCCTTGGTGGCTTGCGATCGCCTCCTCGCCCTAGAGCCCGAAGATCCGAAGGGCTGGTTAAGCCGAGGCATGGTGCTAGGCCGGTTGCGCCAGCGAGAAGATGCCATTTCCGCCTTCGACAAGGCCCTTGCCCTCAAGCCCGATTACCAAGAGGCCTGGGTCAACCGGGGGGTTTCCTTTGGGGTGTTACAACAGCACGATGAGGCTTTCGAGTCCTTTAGCAAGGCGGTAGAATTCCAAACCGATGATGCGGTGGCCTGGCTCAATCGGGGTTTGGCCGCAGCGGAACTGGGGCGAGACGAGGAAGCCTTAGCCTCCTTTGATAAGGCCACCCGCTTTAATCCCAATGCGGTTAAAGCCTGGGATAACCGGGGGGAAGTGTTAGTGCGACTCGGGCAAGATGCCGAAGCCCTCAAAAGTTTTGAGCAAGCCCTAACCATTGACCCAGACTACGCCAAGGCCCTCTATCACAAAGCCGCCTGCTACGCCCGACAGCAGGAGTTTGATGTTGCCCTAGAGAACCTGCAACAAGCGATTCGCCTAGAGCCCAGCTTCCGAGCCGAGGCCCAGGCCGAACCGGCCTTTACCGGCTTGGCCAGTGATGACTGGTTCCGAGAATTGGTGGGCACCGGGGGCTAAAAAACTCCCCTGGGGAAACCGACGTTTCTGCCTATAATGGGCACTTGTGCAACGTCGCCCGAGAATGTCCCCTATGGCCAAAACTGAGTCTCCGCAATCCCCCCAGAGCGCTTCAACCCTGGATGAGATCCGGGCGACTCGCCTCGATAAAGTCAGTCAACTCAAGGCGGCGGGCCTCAATCCCTTTGCCTATCGCTGGGATGTCACCGCCCATGCCGCTGACTTGCAAACTCAATATGCTGACCTGCCCGCTGGGGAAGAAGTGGAGGCGGAGGTGGCGATCGCCGGTCGTATCCTCGCCCGCCGCGTGTTTGGCAAACTGGCCTTTTTTACCCTGCTGGATGAAACCGGCACCATTCAGCTTTATTTAGATAAAAAGGTGATCGGTCAAACCATGGCCGATCAGCCCGATGCCTTTACCCAGCTGAAACAGCTCACCGACGTGGGAGATGTGCTGGGGGTCAAAGGCACCCTCAAGCGCACCGACAAAGGGGAACTGTCGGTGAAAGTGCAGCACTATGCCGTCCTCACCAAAGCGCTGCTGCCCTTGCCCGACAAGTGGCATGGCCTCACCGATGTGGCCAAGCGCTACCGCCAGCGCTATGTAGATTTAATTGTGAATCCCCCCGTGCGGGAGACCTTCCGCAAGCGGGCGCTGATCACCTCGGCCATTCGCCGCTATTTCGAAGATAGGGGCTTTCTTGAAATCGAAACCCCGGTCCTGCAAGGGGAATCGGGGGGAGCCGAGGCGCGGCCCTTTATCACCCACCACAACAGCTTAGATATGCAGCTCTATCTGCGCATCGCCACGGAGCTGCACCTGAAGCGGCTGATTGTGGGCGGATTTGAGCGGGTGTTTGAAATTGGGCGAATCTTTCGGAATGAGGGCATTTCCACCCGCCACAACCCCGAATTCACCTCCATTGAGTTTTACCAAGCCTACGCCGATTACCACGACTTCATGGCCCTCACCGAGGACCTGATCGCCTCCATCGCCCAGTCGGTACTGGGCACCACCGAGATTACCTATCAAGGCACCCCCATCGACCTCACCCCCCCTTGGCGGCGAGTGTCGATGCATGAACTGGTGAAGGAGCACACCGGTCTGGATTTCCATCAGTTTGAATCCCTAGAGCAGGCCAAAGGGGCCGTGGCGGAGTTGGGCGTTGCCAATGGCGACGGTTGCGACTCCTTGGGACGGCTTCTCAACGAGGTGTTTGAGCAGAAGGTAGAAACCACCCTGATTCAACCCACCTTCTTGATCGATCACCCCGTCGAGATTTCCCCCCTCTCGAAACCCCACCGCAGTCAACCGGGCGTGGTGGAACGGTTTGAGCTATTTATTGCCGGTCGTGAAACCGCCAATGGCTTTTCAGAGTTGACCGATCCCATTGATCAGCGGCAGCGGTTTGAGGCCCAAGCGGCCCGCAAAGCTGCCGGAGATTTGGAGGCCCAGGGGGTGGATGAGGACTTTTTGACCGCCCTGGAATACGGCATGCCCCCCACCTGCGGCGAAGGCATCGGCATCGATCGCCTGGTGATGCTCCTAACCGACAGTGCTAGCATCCGCGATGTGATTGCCTTTCCCCTGTTGAAACCGGATCGGGCTGAAGAAGGGATGGAAAGCTAGGGCGATCGCCCTAGTTCTTGATGGCGAAACTCACCTGGCCCTTACGGCTTTTAGCCCCCTTGTCCCCGAGGCCCCTCAGCTTTCCGCATCATGTTGGTACCTTAGTTCTCAAGTAGATCAAGTAGATGCCCGTTGTGCATCCCCTAGAACAGTTAATTCCCCTTCAAATTCAGTACCCTATAGCTTGGATACTTCCACCGGTTTTGAATATCCGTTATGGGGTTAGAGTAGTAGCAGCTTCGGCTAGGCCCTAATCAAAGCTTTTTAGGCCACCCGTTTCACTACTGCTCTCTCCAGCATCGTTGATGGCTCTTTAGTAGCGACCCACTATGGCAACGTCTAACTCCAGCATGTTGGCGACCTTTTCCCAGGTAAATCAACAGGGGAGCCTCACCCACCGCGTCAAGGATTTACCCGCCCCCCAATTCATTAATCTGCTCGATCAGATCACTCGCGAATTTGAGCATTTCCTGCGGGCGATCGACATGATTAATAACGAAGCTCTAGAAACGATGCTAGAGCAGATTCTTGAGGCGTTTACCCTCAAGATCGGCCAAATTCTCAATGCTGATCGCACCACAATCTTCATGGTGGATCGCGATAAGCAAGAGCTGTGGTCCAAAATTGCCCAGGGGGATGGCGAAGGACGCTTAGAAATTCGGGTGCCGGTGGGCAAAGGAATTGCTGGCCATGTGGCGGATACAGGGGAATACCTGAATATTCCTGACGCCTATGCCAGTGATCTGTTCAACAAAAAGACTGACCTAGAGACCGGCTACCGCACCGAGAGCATCCTCTGTATGCCGGTGCTCAACAAAACCCAAGACAATGTGGTGGCCGTGGTCCAATTGCTCAATAAGCAGTTGGACAGTGGGCAGGTGGTGCCCTTCGACAACCAGGATGAGCGCAGCTTCCGAGAATTTGCCTCCTCCATCGGCATTATTTTAGAGAGCTGCAATTCCTTCTATGTGGCGGCCCGCAACCAAAAAGGCGTGTCGGCCCTGCTCAAGGCGATTTCGTCCCTAGAGCAAAGTTTAGATCTAGAGAAAACCCTGCAATCGGTGATGGCCGAGGCTCGGGATCTGATGACCGCAGATCGCAGCACCCTCTGGCTGATTGATCCGGGCAGCAATGAGCTGTGGTCTAAGGTCAAGAAGGCCGACAGTGACGATTTGATTAATTTGCGGGTGCCTGCCGACCGTGGCATTGTCGGCTATGTCGCCTCCACCAAGGAGACCCTCAATATCCCCAATGCTTATAAAGATCCCCGCTTCGATCCGGGCTCAGACAAGCGCACCGGTTACCTAACCCGCACTATTCTCTGTATGCCGGTATTCGATTCCAGTGGAGAATTGATTGCCGTCACCCAGCTGATCAATAAAAAGCAAGGCTCCTTCAATAGCTCCGATGAGGAGTTTATGCGGGCCTTCAACATCCAGGCGGGCATTGCCCTCGAAAACGCCAAGCTGTTTGAAGACGTCTTGGTGGAAAAGCAGTATCAAAAGGACATGCTGCAAAGTCTCTCCGACGCGGTGATTTCCACCGATATGGAAGGCCACATCGTCACCATCAATGATGCGGCTCTAGAATTGCTGGGTTGCCCTGAAGAAGAGAGCGGCGATCGCACTCTCCTCCATACTTGGGAAAATCAACTCATTGGCCGTCCTGTCTGGCAGGTGATCCCCCTCGAAAAAATTCAGTTTCGCCTAGAAGATAGTCTGGAAACAGGGGCAAAGCACTACGTGCCGGAGCAGACCCTCAAAATTAATATGCTTCACCCCAGCCTTGGCCAAGGGCAAGCGAATGGGAGATCCTCAAGTTGTGAATTGCTGGTGCCTGACACCGACAATCCCCAGCACTTTTGGCTGTGGGGTAAAACCGATGAGGCTTCTACTCTCTACCCTGAAAAGCAACTGGAAAGCCTAGAGCGCAGCATTAACCTGACGGTAAATCCCCTCACCAACCCCGAGGGTAGCGTCCGGGGGGGCTTGCTGGTGTTGGAGGACATCAGCCAAGAGAAGCGGATGAAAACCACCCTCTATCGCTATATGACCCCAGGGGTCGCCGAGCGGGTGATGGCCCTGGGGGATGATGTGATGATGCGGGGCGATCGCCGCGAAGTCACCGTGCTGTTTTCAGACATTCGCGGCTACACCACCCTCACCGAAAACCTGGAAGCGGATCGGGTGGTGGAAATGCTCAACGCCTACTTTGAAACCATGGTGGAGGCGGTCTTCAACTTCGAAGGCACCCTCGATAAGTTCATCGGCGACGCCATTATGGCGGTGTATGGTGCGCCGCTGCCCCTTCAAAACCACGCCTGGGCAGGGGTGCAGTCGGCCCTCGACATGCGCCAGCGTCTAGAGCGCTTTAATCGTGAGCGGCTCACCCAGAATCAGCCCAAAATCCGCATTGGCATCGGCATCAGTTCTGGGGAAGTGGTCTCCGGCAATATCGGCTCCCAGCGCAAAATGGAGTACACCGTCATCGGCGACGGGGTGAATCTCAGCGCTCGCCTGGAAGGGGTGACGAAGGAGTATGGCTGCGACATCGTCATCAGCGAATACACTTACGAGCTGTGTAAAGAACATATCTGGGTGCGAGAGCTGGATCGGACTCGGGTGAAGGGCAAAAATCAGGCGGTCAGTATTTATGAGTTGATCGACTATCGCCAAAACCCTCTGGAGAGCGCCACTGAAGATTTCTTGGGCCTTTATCAAGATGGGCGACAGGCTTACACCGCCATGAATTTCACCAAAGCCCTGAATATTTTCCAGCAGGCGGCGGTGTTAAGACCGAGCGATCGCGCCGTCGCCATCCACCTAGATCGCACCCAAGCCTATCTAAAAAATCCGCCCCCCGAGAATTGGGACGGCGTCCACATCATGACCTCGAAGTAGGACAGGTTTCTAGCCGTGTTTCCGACCCCTCTATTGGATGCGAAGCGATCGCAGCAGCAACAAATGCTCGCTGATGCCCCTGGAACTTCTATTGCCATCACCAAGGGACAGCAGTCATGACAGCAGCCGCTCAACAGCCACCTCAATTGCTGGCAGCGCTAGCGGCACAATGGGACCAGTAGTCAACTGTTCTATCACTTGATACTGGGTGCCCTGAGGCTCTCGATGCACCCAAAGCTTTTGATGGCGAATATCCAACACCCAATAATCCTGAATCTGATCCCTGGCATACATCTGAGCCTTTTCCCCCAGGTCATAGGTCAGGCTAGAATTCGCCACCTCGATCAGCCAGTAAATGTCCCCTGGGCCAGGGTGCCGCTCGTTATAACGGGACTCGGGCGCACGGACGATGCTGATATCGGGCTGGGGTTCGCTGTCTGACGGCAGCGTCACCGGTGCAGCGGAAAACACCACGGCATGCTCCCCTAACAGCGCTTCTAAATATTTAACGCCCCGCCGATAAGTGGCTCGATGAATCGGTAACTCAGGAGCCATATCAATAATTTGTCCGCCAATGAGTTCCACCTGCCGTCCGGCCAGCACCCCACTCTCCACCATCTGGTGATAGTCAGCGACCGTCCATCGGGTTAATGTTCTGATCATGGCTGTGCTCCTTAAAAGACCAGGGGCCAAAGTTCAGAGATCTCCACCCTCCAATCGGGCAGTAGCTCCGGCACCGTCAAGACATCGCCATCCTTCAAGCTTTCAGCCGCCGCATCCCCTGGACGATAGACCTCCACCATCTGGGTCTCGGGATTAATCACAATCCCCACCTGGGTGCCCAGGGCCAAAAAACCCTGCACCTTTTGGCGGAGCTTCGCCAGACTGTCGCTGGGGGACTTGACCTCCACCATTAGATCCGGGGCCAGCTCGGCATAGTTGCGGGGGCTGTTGCGTAGCCGATTCGCCCGCACAAACGAGACGTCCGGCGCGCGAGTATCGCTATTCGGCAAGATAAACCCAGCACTGGAACCCGTCACCCGTCCTAATTTACGGGGGCGCACCCAATTCGCCAGCTGTCGGGCCAACTCAATCGAGACTTCGTCTGCTTCATATCCTGACGGGCTCATGACTTGCACCTGACCATTGATTAACTCCATGGAGTAGTCGGGGTGGGCGGTTTGGAGTTGCTCTAAATCTTGGACAGTTAAGGGCATCGGTCATCTCCCTGAATGGGGCGATTGATGGCGCGATCGGCCATTTCTCCTCCATTGTGCTCAACTTCATTGGCTCAGCGCAATTCCCTTGCAAAGAGCCTAGTGATCTTTCGCTGTAGTACAAGATCATGACGAAACGATCTCTTTCATGGCAAAACTGAGCACACCTTCCGCGAGGTCCAGGACGGCGGTGCGTCCTGGTGGTAGGCCGCAGGACTTGCGTAGCGGGGGTCTGGGGGCAAGCCAAATGCCCCCAGTAGAAGCGATTTGTTATGCACCAAAATCTTTGCCTTAGCTCTTCACGGCGTTAGGCTAAGGCACCGACAGTTGAATCTGGTGCGTTACGGCTACGCCCAACACACCCTACAAAATCGATGCCGACCGGTAAGATGGAAAGATTGTTTTCCCATAAGACACTGGGTTGCTATGACAGAGCGGCAAAAGCTATACGAGGGCAAGGCCAAGATCCTCTATGCCAGCGACGATCCAGCGGTGTTGGTGAGCTACTTCAAAGACGACGCCACCGCTTTCAACGCCCAGAAGCGGGGCCAAATTCTGGATAAGGGGCGGATGAACTGCGCGATCGCCACCCATCTCTTCCAGATCCTAGAAGCCCAGGGCATTCCCACCCATTGGATCGAGACGACGAGCGATCGCGAAATGCGCGTCCAAACCGTAACGATTGTCCCCCTCGAAGTCGTCGTCAGGAACTTTGCCGCCGGGAGTCTCTGTCAACAAACAGGAATCTCCTTAGGTACCGAGTTAGCCCCACCCCTGGTGGAGTTTTATTACAAAAACGACGACCTAGGGGACCCGCTGTTGACCCGCGATCGCATCCGCGCCATGGATATTGCCAGTGATAACCAAGTGGAGGCCATCATCCACCTGACCCAAGCGATTAACGGCCATTTGCAGGGCTTTTTTCAGCGCTGCCAAATCACCCTGGTGGACTTCAAGTTAGAGTTCGGGGTGAATGGCCAGGGAGCGCTGGTGCTGGCCGATGAGATCAGCCCAGACACCTGCCGCCTCTGGGATCAGACGAAAACGGATCCGAAGGAGCGCATTCTGGATAAGGACCGATTCCGCCAGGATTTGGGACAAGTCGCAGATGCTTATCAAGAAGTGCTGCAAAGGGTTCTGGCCCAAGTCAGCTCAAATTGACTCAGAGGATGCGGTAGAATCTTTCCGTTTCGGAGAAAGACTGAGAATTGTAAACCCTGGCTCCATCCCATTGGGTGACATGCCAGGAATCTGTGTGGTTTACCCGGACCTCTATTAGGAATCTAGAATGCGTCAGTCCCCCACGCTCCTTGCCCTATTAACCGTTTCAGCAACCTTAGGATTTGCGAGCCAGGCCTACGGCGAGGTGGCGGAACTCTCTCCGTCTGAGGTGACGGCGACATCTGCTGCTACGACTGACGCAACCTCGACTGCGGCTTTACCGGCGGTCTCTCTCCCAGGGACGGTGATTACCACCACACCCCTGCCCACCGTCGCTGACTTAGAGGGGGAGATTGAGGCAGACATCGCCGCTGCCGATCCAGAAGCGTCGATTACCCCTTTAACCTTAGAGTTTGCCCCCCAGGGTGAACTTATCCCCCCAGGTGAGTTTGAAAGCACCCCTGAACCGGTCTCAGTCGACGCCATCATTAGTCAGGCCGAGCCGGCTGACGGGGGAGCCGACCCCGAACCCCCTGCCGAGACACCCGCCAATCAACAGGCAGAAGAGACTCGGGTACTGGTGGCGGAAGTCGCGGTCACAGGACTCGACGGGGAGCTGCTCGATCGCAACTTGGAAGATGTGATCTTCGGTGCGATTGATACTGAAGCCGGTCGCACCACGACGCGGTCTCAATTGCAGCAAGACATCAACAATATTTTTGCGACCGGTATTTTTGCCAACGTGCGGGCTCGTCCAGAGGACACACCTCTAGGGGTCCGAGTCACCTTTGTGGTACAGCCTAACCCCGTCTTGACGCGGGTTGAAGTCAATGTTGATGAGGTCTCAGAAGACGGCAAACAGGTCATCAGCGATGAAGTCGTCAATGAGATTTTCTCGGATCAGTATGGTGAGATCATTGACCTGATTGCCTTTCAAGACCGGATTGTTGATTTAAACGAGTGGTACCAAGGCAACGGCTACGTCTTGGCCCAAGTCATTGCCGCCCCTCAAATTTCACCCGATGGGGTGGTCACCCTAGTGGTGGCCGAGGGGGTGATTGAGGATATTCAGGTTCGTTTTATCAGTAATGAAGGGTTGACCGAAGATGAAGAGGGTAACCCCATTCGAGGTCGGACCCGTGACTTTATCATTACCCGTGAGCTCGAAACCCAGGAAGGCGATATCTTCCAGCAAGATCAAATTCAATCAGACTTGCAGCGGGTATTTGGCTTAGGGCTTTTTGATGACATCAACCTCACCTTGGAGCCGGGAGCCGACAACCCTCGCCGCGTGAACATGGTGATCAATGTGGTGGAGCGCAACACCGGTTCCGTTGCGGCGGGTTTGGGCTTCAACTTTACCGGTGATGTTTTCGGCACATTAAGCTATCGACAAGAAAATTTCGGCGGCAACAATCAACAGTTTTCGGCGGAGACGCAACTCAGCACCCGAGACTTGCTGTTTGACATTAGCTTTACCGATCCTTGGATTGCGGGTGACCCCAACCGCACCTCTTATACCGTCAATGGTTTTGCCCGACGGTCGGTGCCCCTTGTCTTTGACAATGGTCCCACTGAGATTAATCTGGCCAATGGCGATCGGGTGCGGTTGCTCAGCTTTGGGGGCGGACTCAGTTTCCGACGACCTTTGGGCGGTGGCTGGAGTGGTTCCTTAGGCACACGGGTCCAGCGCATCCGGGCTACGGATGCTGACGGCAACACCAATACCGTTGATTCGGTGGGCAATCCCCTCACCGCTAGCTCCACCGGTGTAGATGACCTCTGGACCTTTCAAGTCGGCGTGGTGCGTGACCTGCGGGACAATGCCTTGAGCCCCACCAGCGGCAGTGTCTTGCGGTTGAGTACGGAGCAATCGGTGCCGTTGGGTTCGGGCAACATTTTCTTCAACCGGGTGCAAGCCAGCTATAGCTATTACTTGCCGGTCAGTTTCATTAGTTTTGGAGAAGGTCCGCAGACGCTGGCCTTTAACCTGCAAGGGGGCACCATTCTTGGTGAGTTCCCGCCCTACGAGGCATTTTCCCTAGGGGGTACGAACTCCGTGCGAGGGTTTGAAGAAGGGTCGGTTGCCTCTGGCAGCAACTACATCCAAGCCACGGTGGAGTATCGCTTCCCGGTCTTTTCCTTTGTGGGTGGGGCGCTCTTCATTGATGCGGCGACCGATCTAGGGAGCCAGGATCAGGTCACGGGTAATCCGGGCGGCGATCGCGGCAAACCGGGCAGCGGCATTGGGTATGGCGGTGGTCTTCGGATTCAAACCCCCCTGGGTCCCATCCGCATTGACTATGGCTTTCCTGACAATGGCGATGGAGGACGGCTGCACTTTGGCATTGGTGAGCGTTTCTAATGGGCGAATCAAACGGCACGGCGGTGGCTGAGGCTGTGACCCAGACCGGTCAGGGCACTTTAGTCCAACCATTCGAGCAAGACGGCATTGGTCTCCATTCGGGGCAAGCAACCACTGTGCGGGTTTTACCTGCCCCGGAACAGACAGGGCGGTATTTTGTCCGCACGGATCTGCCCGGCACCCCGAATATTCCGGCCCAGGTTAGTGCGGTGCGTCAGACCCTCCTCTCCACAGAATTGGCTAATGGTGAGGCAACCGTTCGCACCGTTGAGCATCTGTTGGCAGCGCTGGTCACGGCAGGGGTGAGCAATGCTCGCATCGAAATCGACGGCCCGGAAGTCCCGTTGCTGGATGGGTCAGCGTTACCTTGGGTGCGGCTGATCGCCCAAGCGGGCATCCGAGCCCAAGCCGGCTCCCAAACCCCGATTACCGTGACCAACCCGGTCCATATTCAAGAGGGTGATGCCTTTGTGATGGCCCTGCCCGCCACCGCCGCCCGCTTTACCTACGGTATTGATTTTGATGTTGCGGCGATCGGCAATCAGTGGCAGAGTTGGTCCCCTGCCGTTGCCGATTTTGCCCAGGTGGTGGCTCCGGCCCGCACCTTTGGCCTCGCCCATCAGGTCGATTACCTGCGGGAGCAGGGGTTGATTAAAGGGGGTAGCTTAGAAAATGCTTTGGTGTGCGACCACACCGGTTGGGTGAACCCACCGCTGCGGTTTGAGAATGAACCGGCCCGCCATAAGCTCCTCGACTTAGTTGGGGATTTGAGTCTCCTCGGGGTTTTGCCCATTGCCCATGTGGTGGCCTACAAGGCCAGCCATGGTTTACATGTCAAACTGGCCCAAGTGCTCATGGCGGGTTAGTGGTGCAAGCGGCTGGATAGAGTGACCTTCTAATGGGACAATTGGGACAGCTTTGGGATTTATTA
>CAYGVA010000039.1:10137-25417 GCA_964353225.1 uncultured Leptolyngbya sp. | reverse complement strand
GTGATGTGTTTGCTCTATTTCGGTTTTGAGTTGCTCAACCTCTTGGCGTAGCGCTTTTCTACAGGCTTATTGTTGCAAAAACATATCGACTAAGTTTGAGCGATTTATTTGGCCTAATCCTTAAGGTTCTTGAGATAGAGGAATCTGCTTCCAGAGCATTGCCTAGAAAAGTGTATAAATCCTACGTATTAAATGCGACGTATTTTGCTGGGTACGCATAGGCTAATCGTTGCGAATTCGATTTTGAGGTCAGTTGCAAGAAATGTTTTCAGAGATTTATTGGCATGCCTAAATTGTATTAAATATTGCAAGATAAATCCATTTGGGAGTTTCTTTTTTTGCTGGCCGATTCAGGTTTTTGGCAGTAAAATTAATTGCCTTGTCGAGCTGTGAAAAAAGTATATTTAAGCTGCCCGACTGTCTGGGCTGAACCTTTCAAGCCTGCACAATAAAAGATTGTTTACCTATAAGCCAGAACCTAGCAGCCTGATTGTAAGGAAGATGTGAGGATTTGTTTAAGAGATTTTAAATTTATTGAGGGTTAATTGATGAGAAGGCAATAGATGTCTGGATGTCGAGATCAAGATGCCGTTGCCTGAGCCGTAGTTCTACTGTCGCCCTATTCCTTGAATACACCATGAAAGTTCTGGTTGTGGAAGATGATCCAAGGGTCTCTCAGGCTCTGCAATACCTGCTGTCTAACTACCACTATGCGGTTGACATCGCCATAGATGGGGAGGCTGGATGGCACATGGCTGAGGATTTTGGCTATGACCTCATTGTGCTGGATGTCTTATTGCCCAAGCTGGATGGCATTAGTCTTTGTAAGCAGTTACGTGCCAAAGGCTGCCAAATTCCGATCTTGCTATTGACGGGGCAAGATGGTGGACATCAAAAAGCAATGTCACTCAATGCAGGGGCAGATGATTATGTGGTTAAGCCCTTCAATGCGGAGGAGTTGATTGCGCGGGTACAAGCCCTATTGCGGCGCGGTGACCTGACAACGCAGCCGATATTGTCATGGGGGCACCTCAGCGTTGATCCCATTGCCCAACGGGTTACCTATGGCACCCATCTCCTGACGGTAACGCCCAAGGAGTTTGCCATTCTGGAATTGTTCTTGCGAAACCCGCAAATGGTGTTTAATGCCAGGGCAATTTTGGCTCGGGTGTGGGACTCTATTGACTCTCCTGGTGAGGAGGCCGTTCGAGTTCATATTAAAGAATTACGCAAGAAACTGAAGCAGGTGGGGGCACCCCAGGATTTTATTGAGACGGTGTATCGCATGGGTTATCACCTGAACCCGATCTATTCTGCGGCCCTGGCGATCCCTGATGAGACAACCTTGACGCCCCCCCAAATTGCTGAGCTTAAAGCGGCCAATGGGAAGCTGCGGGCCACCCTGGACCAGATGCAGGCCACTCAGGCCCAATTGAGGCAGGAAAACCAAGCGCTGGTGACTGCCCAGCAGGCCCTTGAGCAAGAGCGGCAACAATTAGAGCTGGCCCGTGCTGAGTTAGAGGCGCAGTTAGGGGGGCAGAGAGCAGAATTGGCTGCTGCTCATCAGCAAGGGCAATTATGGGAGCGTCAATGGCAAGGGCTGTTTGACCATTCTCTAGATGCCATTGTCATTGCTGATGATCAGGGCGGTTATGTCGATGCTAATCCAGCGGCTTGTGATTTATTGGGGGTGACGAAGGCGCAGCTCTGCCATCAGAGTCTTTTTGATTTTGTGCTGTCGGGTCAAGATTTTGCCCTGGTTTGGCAAGCGTTTTTGCGGCAAGGTCAGCTCTCTGTAAAAGCATCTCTGGCTCGGGCGGATCGCGCCATCCGGGAGACGACATTGAGGGCGATCGCCAACGTTATCCCCCGGCATCATTTGTTGATTTTTCGAGAGATTAGCGATCACCAACCGCATAACACCGAGCCCCTAGACGCTCAAACCAGCCTTCAGAAAAGGGAAGAGCATCTGCGCTTAGCGCTTTACCTCGGGGGGATTGGCAGTTGGGATTGGTGGGTTGAGTCGGGCATGGTGACCTGGAATGAGGCCCACTATCGCCTGCTGGGCTATCAACCTCAAGCGGCTGCGCCCAACTATCAACTCTGGCGCAGCCACATTCATCCAGACGATATTGAGCGCGTTGAGCAATCGCTGTTCCAAGCTTTAGAAAATCAAATCGATTTCGAAGCTGAATATCGTATGGTTTTGCGAAATGGTAGCTGTCGCTGGGTGATTAGCCGGGGTCGGGGGCTTTATGACGAATTAGGGCAACCCATCCGCATGGTTGGGGTGATTTTTGATGTCACCGATCGCAAACAGCTTGAGATCAACCTCAGGCAACGTGAGGCCCACCAGCGGGCCTTAATAGAAGCCATTCCTGACTTAATAGAACGGATGAATGGGGACGGTATTTATCTGGATTTTATTGCTCACTCTGATTTTCCGGTGATTGGCAACCGTGCTGAAATGGTTGGGAGTCACATCTCGGCCCAGCTCCCGCCTAAAACGGCCCAGCAACGCTTGGCGTATATCCGGCAGGCTTTGCAAACCCAGGCTGTGCAGATCTATGAGCAAGACCTCTCGATGGCGGGCAAAACCCACATCGAAGAGGTTCGAGTTGTCCCCTATGCAGACAACGAAGTCTTGTTGCTGATTCGTGATATTACCGATCGCAAACAGGGCGAAGTGCAATTGCATGAAACGGCGCAGCGGTTGGCCTTGGCCACCAGTGCCGCCCAAATTGGCATTTGGGAACACGACTTCAGAACCGACCAATTGATTTGGGATGACTGTATTTGCGGGCTCTATGGGATTGATCCAGCGGAATTTGATGGTTGCTATGACACCTGGCGGCGTCGTATGCATCCGGAGGATTTGCCGATGGCCGAGGCTCTGGTCCAGGCCATTCTGGATGGGGAGCGGGATAGCTTTGCCTGTGAAATCCGAGCCATCTTACCCAATGGTCAGCTCCGGTTTATTGAAGCCCACGGCATGGTGGTGCGAGACGCTGACAACGTGGCCCAGCGACTCATTGGGGCAAATCGAGATATTAGCGATCGCAAGCAGGCTGAAGCCCAGCTCAATGAACTCACCCAACGGTTGGCCCTGGCCACCTCCTCTGCCAAAATCGGCGTCTGGGATATGGACTGGGTCAACAATTGCCTGCTGTTTGATGCTCAAATGCATCGCCTCTATGGCCTAGAGACCGGGGAATTCAAGGGCCGGTATGAGACTTGGCAATCTCAAGTTCATCCTGACGATCTACCCGCCGTTGAGTTGGAAGTGCAAGCGGCCCTGACAGGGGAGCGGGACTATCACACCGAATTTCGGATCATCTGGCCCGACGGGCAAATTCGCTACATGGAAGCCCATGGTATGGTCATGCGGGATCTGGAAGGGGTGCCGCAACGCAGCATTGGCGTGAACTGGGACATCACCCATCGCAAACTCGCCGAACAAAAAATTCAGGAGCAAGCGGCCCTGCTGGATATTGCCTCCGACGCCATTATCGTGCGTGATTTGAACCAGCAGATTCTGTATTGGAATCAAGGGGCCGAGCGATTATACGGCTGGCGGGCGGTAGATGCCATTGGCCAGAAAGCTGATCTGCTTTTTCGCCATGACACCGCTCAATCAGCGGCGATTATCGCTCAGCTATTAGATCAGGGGGAGTGGCAGGGGGAGCTTCGCAAATCAACTCAAGGGGGGGAGTCAGTGACCGTTGCTTCACGATGGACCTTGGCCCAAAATGAAGCCCAAAATGCGGTTCAGCATCCCCAGTTGATTCTGTCGGTCGATACAGACATTACTGATCAGAAACGGCTGGAGGCCCAGTTTTACCAGGCCCAACGCCTCGATAGCCTGGGGCGACTCGCGAGTGGCATTGCCCATGACCTTAACAATGTTTTCACCCCGATTCTGACCATGGTCCAGCTATTGAGTTTGCTCCAACCGGACTTAAAAACCGACCCCGCTCAAGAGCAGTTGCGTCTGATTGAGGAGAGCGCTAAACAGGGCACGGGCATGGTGCAGCAAATTCTCACCTTTGCCCAGGGCAGCAGTGAGGAGAGAACCGTTGTCGATCTGGCGGCGCTCTTGGCAGATATTGCCATCATTACCCGGCAAAGCTTTCCGAAATCCATCGAAATCCATCAAAACTGGCCTGAGTCCGATCAATCCTTGCAGGCGGTGAATGCGAATCAAGCACAACTCCATCAGGTGTTTATGAACCTGTGTATTAATGCTCGCGACGCCATGGCCGATGGTGGGGTTCTGACCCTGTCTGTCGAAAACAGGTTTGTTGATGCGGCCCTAGCCCGTCAAAATGCGGGGGTAGAGGGGGGCGACTATGTGGTTGTCACCGTCGCCGATACGGGGGTTGGCATCTCCCCAGATGTGCGCGATCGTATCTTCGATCCCTTTTTCACCACTAAGCCCGTCGGCCAAGGCACCGGTTTAGGGCTCGCGACTGTCCTCGGAATTGTCAACAGCTATAAAGGGTTTTTGCAAGTCTTTAGTGAACCGGGACAAGGAACCCAGGTAAAGGTTTACTTGCCGGCCACAGAGAAAAGCCCAATCACCCGTAGCCTCTTGTCAGGGCGATTTAACGGCAACGGAGAACGGGTATTAGTGGTGGATGACGATGTTGCTGTGCAGCTCAGCACCCAGGCCGTGCTAGAAAGTCATCACTACACAACCTTGATCGCCCGTGATGGCATCGAGGCAACTGAAATTTATGCCCAATACGAGGGTGATATTAGCCTCGTCATCTTGGATGTAATGATGCCAAACATGGGGGGAATTCCCCTCGTGCGCAGTCTCAAGACCCTAGCACCGACTGCTAAAATCATCGCCATTAGTGGCGTAGAGACCAACCGCGAACCTGTTTTGGCGGCAGGGGCAAAGGCTTTTTTGGCGAAACCCTATCCCCTTGCAGATCTCTTGGCGATGGTACAAGCCCTCATCCATGGGTAAGGGTGCCAAAGCCTTGGGGGGCCGGGGTGAACGAACCGCCTATTGTTGAGGAGATTGCCGAGAACTAAAATACTGACTGTCGGGCGAGTGGACTGACAAAAAGCCTGCCATCCTTATCCTGCATCGGGTCAGGAGACCTGCCCCCAACCCTGGTATTTCATTGCCTGAAATGGCCTTAGCCCCCTAGCTGCGCCGCTGCCACCATAGGGGCGCTAACGATAGCAGCGCCAAACAGCCTAAGGCCCAGGTCAAATGCCAGAGTCCTTTCCCCGCCATGGCCTCAATGCTAGCCAGACCAACCCAGGTATAGGCCACTGTGCCAGGGGCAATCCCCAGCAATGTGCCGAGGGCATAGGCCCCCAAGGGCACCGAGGTGAGCCCAAACAAAAAGTTCACTAGGTTAAAGGGGGAGAGGGGCGCAAACCGTACCGCCAACACACAGTTCAGAGAATGGGTGTCCATCAACTTATCGAGGCGACTCAAGTATTTGTGTCGACCAAACCGCCGCCGAAACCAATCTTGGAGCAAATATCGGGCTACCCCAAAGGCCGCGATCGCCCCCACCGTGGCCCCAATCAATGACCACAAAGACCCCCACCACAGGCCAAACAGCCCTCCCCCAATCAACACCAGCACGGTACCTGGCACCCCAAACACCGTGGCAAGGACGTGAATCGCTAAAAATACTGGCACCTTCCAAGGCCCCAGGGCATCGAAGGTGGCAATCAGAGCCGGGGGATCAAACAGGAGGGGGATATAACGCCAGCCCCAGGCCAAACAAACGCCAGCCCCTACCAGTAGCCAAAAGGAACATTTTCGGTAGATGGCTGGGGTCATGGATCGATCAATCATCGTACTTAGAGGTCAAAGTGGCTGAGACAGTTCCCTAGGTTATGGCCTCAAGATTCCATCGCCGTTTCCGTTTCTTCACCGCCAATGCTGGGCACAGATTCTTGCAGAGCCTTGCGGGCAACGCGGGTAACGTAGACGGTAACCGCCACGGTGGCAATAAAGGCAATGATGCGGATGGCCCAGGTGATCGCTGGGTTGCTGGGGGTTTCTCCGGCACCAAGGGTCGCTAGGTTTCCAGCTAAGGAGCCCAGATAGACATACATAATCGTGCCAGGGATAATCCCGGTGGTGCCGACCACATAATCTTTCAAGGAGACCTTGGTCAGCCCTAATGCATAGTTGAGCAGATTAAAGGGAAAGGCCGGAGATAAGCGGATCAAGAAAATAATCTTGCCCCCTTCCCGCGCGATCGCCTCATCAATGGACTTGAACTTGGGATTGCCGGCAATTTTTTGCCCCACCCAATCTCGGGCCACATAACGCCCTACTAAAAAGGCGGCGGTTGCCCCCAGCATCGCACCGATAAAGACATAGATAGAGCCCTGCACGACCCCAAAGACGACCCCCGCGCCAAGGGTGACAATTGATGCGGGCACAAAGGCCACCGTCACCACCACGTATAAAACAATGAAGGCGATGGGAGCGATCGCCCCCAAACTATCAATCCAGGCCAGAGCGCTCACCAGTTGCCCTTGGAGCTGGCCAAAGAATCCCGGACTGGCTTCCCCCGTCGCCGCTTGAGCCCATGCCGGTAAGGTGGGCAAAAGCCATAGGGCCGTAATGGCTAACAGACTCAACCGCAGCCAACGCCAGGGGCGTCGGGTCAACATCTGAGCAAATTGGCTGGGGGAAACAATCATGGATTTGAGTGGGTGAAAAACAACAAACGGTCATCGGTCGTGATGGGCAACGGTTGGGCTTGACCCCCCAAAGCATTCAGTGTCACTTGTGCTTATGCGTGACCTGTTTGACTTGCAGACGGCCATTTCAGAATGGCTTCACAATAACGCTCCGCCACAGCTCGAACCGCTGCCTGCCGTACAGCCGTAACAGTAAGGGCGGGTCTGTACCTGCTCAATCACATCCAGACTGCCCGCTGCAATTAGGGTGGAGACGGTTACCGGCGTTCCATCGGGTAACTGAGCGGGGATCTCGGCCATCTGATTAAAGTCGCAGTCATAGATCTGCCCCAGATAGTCAATAGACAGTTGATTGCGACACATTAGCCCCGCCACTGTGTCAGGGTTGTGATGATCTGCCAAAAACTGGGTGTAGGCCAGCAGTAAACCCCGATGTTCGAGCTGGAAGCGGGTGCGGCCAATGGGCAGATTAGTAATGGTGAACAAATGGTTGAAGCGAATCCCAAACTGTTCCGCCAAATAGTATTTATAGTCTTGCTCTAGACCCTGCTGATCAGGGGTCAAACGAAACTGATCGGTCGCGGGAATTGGCGGATTATAAACCAAGTCCAAACCCAGGTTAGGGTCTTGGCCGTAGCCCCGTTCATTCAGCAATTGAATGGCGCGGATGGAGTCTGCGTAAACCCCTTGGCCCCGCATTTTGTCTACATTGTCCTGTAGATAGCAGGGCAGGGAGGCCACCACTTGCACTTGGTGATGGGCAAAATAGTCTGGCAGATCTTCAAACCCCGCCTCAAAGAAGATCGTCAGATTAGAGCGAACAATCACCGTCTTTCCCTTTGCCCTAGCGGCCTCTACTAAGGGCCGGAAGCCGTAGTTCATTTCGGGGGCACCCCCGGTTAAGTCAATGGTTTGGATCTGGGGAAAGGTATTAATGAGCTCCAAAAGCTGCGCTAAAACCGGGTGAGAGAGTTCTTCGGTGCGATGGGGACCGGCCTCCACGTGGCAATGGCTACAGGACAAATTGCAACGCCGCCCTAAATTGATTTGCAAGGTTGTAATTGGGGTTTTACTTAGGGGGCTCCCTAGGGCCTGATCAAAGGCCTTTATAACGGGGGCCACGATGGGTCTAAGACGGGATACAACCATGGTTTTCAGCTAATACGTTCTCGGTTTGGGGTAGGTGCGGTGCAGACTGTGGCTAAATGGCGGCCCTAGGGATTGCCCTATCTTCTCCACAGGAGTTGGCCCAGGGCACGGTTAACCGTCTGGGTTTGGATAATAAGCCGTTTTTGCCGAACAAAGTGCGCTTTACGCAACAGCTCTGCCTAGCAAGATGGGTTTTAAGTCTCTGTCCTTAATTGAACGGGCTACACCTGAAATTCCCCTGAGAGAAACCCCCTGCCCCCATAAGTTTGAGAATCAGGGATTTCTCAGGAACCCTTGTTAGTTTTTTAAAGAGAGCCTTCACCCCGTTTATGTTCAGTCCCCAGCGTTTCCTGTCAAAATTCCCGTGGCGACTACCGGATTTTCGCTCCATTCGGTTTCGCCTCACCGCTAGCGTTGTCCTGGCCTCAGTGCTGGGCATTGGGGGGGTTTCTGGCTGGATGATTTGGCGCATGCAAAACATGTTGCTGGAGGGGCATCGTCAGGCGATTTGGACCCTAGCCGATCGCTTTGCCCAAGACGTGGAACTGTACGAAGAGGTCATGTCCACGGATATGGCCCTGCAAAAGGTGATCGATCACCGCTCTTTGGGGGATATGGCGATTTGGGTGCAGTCTCCTGAAGGGGAGGCCCTAGGGCAATCTGAAATTTTGACCATGGGTTCTTGGCAAGTGGATGGGGTGTCTGCTGAATTGCAGAAGCTCCCTCCGGGTAAGCGCCTGGAAGTTATTAACTGGGGCGATCGCCACCTCTTGGTCTGTGCCCAGCCCTTTGAGGTGAATGGCAGCCTCATTGGGGATGTCTTTGTCGCCATCGACATCACCCAAGATCGCCAGAGCTTTGTGACCCTCACCCGCGATTTTGTGGGGGTCAGCACAATTGTCATTATTTTGGTAGCGATCGCCCTAGCGGTGTATGTGCGGCGATCGCTACAACCCATTCAAGACATCAGCCAACGGGTGGCCACCGTCACCACCGAAAGTCTTGAAGAAACTCGTTTACAGCTCGATCAAGCTCCCACCGAGGTCAAAGAACTGGCCCAAACCCTCGACAATACCCTGGCTCGCCTCACCACGGTTTGGGAGCAGCAGCGACGCTTGCTCACCGATGTTTCCCACGAGCTACGTACCCCTTTAACCCTAGTGCAGGGCTATTTGCAAAGCACCCTGCGCCGCTGTAATACCTTGACCGACATCCAGCGGGACGGTCTAGAAACCGCCGCCTCAGAGGCCGATCGCACCATTCGCATCCTGCAAGATCTGATGGTCTTAGCGCGATCTGGCAATGGTCATCTCCACCTCAACTTAGAGCGCATTGATTTAAAAAGCCTGGTGCTAGAGGCGGTGGCGATGGCGGAGACCGCCAGAGCCGAAGATACCCCAGGTAAAACATCAACGGGGCGGGTCGCCGCCCACATCGAAACCGCCCCCCTCTTTGTGCGGGCAGATGCCGTGGCCCTGCGTCAATCTTTGGTTAATTTGATTGACAATGCCCTTAACTACTCTTCGACCGAGCAAATTGTGTCAGTACGCTTAGTGCAGTCCGGCGATTGGGCAATGGTGGAAGTGTGTGATCGCGGGCGCGGCATTCCCCTGGCTGACCAGGTGGATATCTTTCAGCCCTTTTACCGGGTGGATGCCGATCGCTCTCGGGCCACCGGCGGCACCGGGTTGGGGCTCTCAATTGTTAAAACACTTGTGGAAGCAATGCAGGGCCGTATCCAGGTGCGCTCTAAGCTAGGGCAAGGCAGTACCTTCACCGTTCAGCTACCGAGATAGGCGTTCAGAGACGTTCAGAGGCGTTCAGTTCATGACCCCTAAGATTTTGTTGGTGGAAGACGAGGAAAAACTAGCCAAGTTCATCGAAATGGAACTGGGCTACGAAGGTTATACGGTTACCGTCGCCAATGATGGCCTCTCGGGGCTGATGGCCGCTCGGGACTCAGAGCCCGACTTGATCTTGCTGGATTGGATGTTGCCAGGGCTCACGGGGGTCGAAGTCTGTCGCCGCCTGCGCAGTACCGGCTTCCAAGTCCCTGTTATTCTGCTCACCGCTAAAGATGATGTGGGCGATCGCGTCGCGGGTCTCGATGCCGGGGCCGATGACTATGTCGTCAAGCCCTTCAGCATTGAGGAGTTACTGGCACGGGTGCGGGCACAACTGCGGCGCAACCAGCCCCAAGAGGTAGATGCCCTGCAGTTTCAGGACCTCTCGCTGAATCGCAAAACCCGCGAGGTGCTTCGCAATAACCGCAGTATTGAGCTGACCGCCAAAGAATTTGACTTGCTCGACTACCTGATTGCCCATCCCCGTCAGGTCTTAACCCGCGATCGCATCCTCGAAGAGGTGTGGGGCTACGACTTTATGGGGGACTCCAACATCATTGAGGTTTACATCCGCTACCTGCGCCTCAAACTCGAAGCAGAGGGCGAGAAGCGCCTGATTCAAACCGTGCGAGGGGTCGGCTACGTGCTGCGGGATTGACAGTCAATCTTGACGTTGCGACCCGTCAATCCAGCGATCTCCCCAGCGGCATGACACAACTAATCGGTGCGCCTTCGTCGTTGGGGTGGAACGGGCCTACACACCATTCGAATCCATGGCCATGCCCCCAGGGTTTTCAACATCAAAGCCCCCCGACAGATACCTGTCGGGGGGCTTTATCGGGGCCATTAGTGCTCGATTACAGATTAGGCACTGACACCCACGGGGCAAGCCACCCCCGTACCACCCAGGCCACAATAGCCACCGGGGTTTTTGGCAAGGTATTGCTGGTGATAGTCTTCGGCGTAGTAGAAGGTCGGGGCAGGCAAAATCTCCGTGGTGATTTCCCCGTAGCCCGCATCCTTTAACTGGGGTTGATACATCTTCAGCGAAGCCGTCGCCACCTGCTGCTGGGCATCAGAGGTGGTGTAAATCCCCGAGCGATATTGGGTCCCCGAGTCATTGCCTTGGCGCATGCCTTGGGTGGGGTTGTGGCTCTCCCAAAAGACCTTCAGTAGCGCCTCGTAGCTGATTACCTTGGGGTCAAACACCACCTGCACCACCTCATTGTGACCGGTCATGCCTGAGCACACTTCCCGGTAGGTGGGGTTGGGGGTATGGCCAGCGGCGTAGCCCACCGCCGTGGAGAAGACCCCCTCCGTTTGCCAAAACTTGCGCTCGGCCCCCCAAAAACAGCCGAGGCCAAACACCGCCACTTCCATGCCATCGGGGAAGGGGGGTGTCAGCCGGTTGCCATTGATATAGTGCTTGGCGGGCACGGGCATGGAGTCGCTACGACCCGGTAGAGCCTCTTGGGGGCTCGGCACGGTAAGTTTTTTGCCTAAACCAAATAACGCCATGGGGTTAGAACTACTCCAAAAGAATTTTCTTCACTATAAATTATGGTTTTAGGGGCTGGGGTGCGGTTCGGGGGGTGATTGCCCCCCAACCCAGCCCAATCACCCGCCACATCAAAGGTATAGTAAAGGCCAATTTTGACCATGCAGGCTGCGGTGTGAGTGATTGTTTAACGGGATGGGTCCATTACCACCTGACTGTTTAAGGGTGCCTATGCAAAAGCGTCTACCCTCTGGTGATCACTACCTGCGATCGCTACCAGCTATCCTGGCGCTCGCAGCGATTTATTTTGTCTGTGGCAAAGCCACGTTGTCGTTTGCCACCTTGACGGGATACATCACTCCGGTGTGGCCCGTATCAGGGATTGCCCTGGCGGCGCTGCTACTGTTTGGTCGCCGGCTAGCACCGGGTATTTTTTTGGGGGCGTTGACCCTGCACTTGGCCTCCCATGGGTTGAATGGTCTGAATCTGTTGGGGGGTAGCTGCATTGGCCTCGGCAATATGTTGACGACGGCTGTGCTGGCTGGGTTGATTCAGCGCAAAATCACGGTAGATAAACTGCTAGAGCGATCGCGCCATGTGTTTTGGTTTGTGGGGCTGATTTTGCCCATTCCGATCGTTAGCGCCACCATTGGGGTCACGGTCCTTTACCTAACCGGAATTACGCCCGTTCAGCATTATGCTGCCAGTTGGTGGACTTGGGGTGTCTCTAACCTCTTTGGGATTTTGATTGTTACCCCAGCAATGGTGGCTTGGCAGCCAGGGAGATCGGGGCGACTCCGCCCCCATGGGCAACGGATCGCCGAAGTCCTGCTGATGACAATTGCCATTGTGGCCATTTATGGCCTCTCTTTTTGGGCCAATACGCAGCTCTGGCACCTGCTAATCCCGATTGTGGTGTGGTCAGCCTTTCGATTTGGCCCCAGGGGGACCACCCTACTCATTGTCTTGATCACCACGATGGAGGTGTTCCGTATCGTTCAACAGTCCCGTGGGATTCCACTCGATCCCCCCATGGCGATGAACAGTGCCCTGCTGCTGTTTCAGTCCTTTATTGGGGTGATCACCTTGACCACCTTGATGCTCACCGCCGTCATTGCCGAGCGCCGCCATGCCGAACAGGGTCAGGTCAGGGCCAATTCAGAACTCAATACCCTAACGCGGCTCTTGCAGGACTCTAATGCCGCCTTGACCCGAGCCAATGATGAGCTGGAAAGCCGCGTAGAGAAACGCACCCGTGCCCTGAAACTGGAGCAAGAAAAGTCAGAAAGCTTGCTCTTAAATATTTTGCCGAAGGCGATCGCACAGCGTCTGAAACACGAGCCCCGACCTATTGCCAACGCTTTTGATGAGGTGACAGTACTGTTCGCAGACATCGTTAACTTCTCAGAGGTGTCGAGCCACGTCTCTCCCCGAGAGCTATTACAAATTCTGAATCAGATTTTTTCCGCCTTCGATTGCCTTTCAGAAAAGTATGGGGTCGAAAAAATCAAGACGATTGGGGATGCCTATATGGCCGTTGCCGGGGTGCCTGAGCCCCAACCACGCCATGCCGATGTGGTTGCCCAGATGGCGATCGAAATGCTGCAAGTGATCGATCAGTTGGATATTCCGGGGGGCTACCAACCCAGTCTCCGCATTGGCATCAACACCGGACCGGTCGTGGCGGGGGTGATTGGCACCAAGAAATTTATCTATGATCTATGGGGCGATACGGTGAATGTGGCCAGTCGTATGGAATCCCTAGGGGAGCCCAACCGCATTCAGGTGACCGAGGGGACCTATCAACGGCTCAGCCGTCGATTTACCTTTGAGGCACGGGGACCGATTGAGGTAAAAGGCAAGGGACCGATCAACACCTATTGGCTGGTGGATGCGGCTAAGAATGGATTTTGAATGGGGCGTTTAAGTCAAAACTCAAAACCGCACCCTAAACCTCAGCGACGCTAGGCTTTCGGCGGGCAGCCTGTGTTGGTACAGAAGGGTTCGCTGCGCTAGGACAAAGGTCGGCGAGCTGGCAGCGATCGCATTGGGGGTTGCGGGCCATGCAAACGGCGCGGCCGTGGTAAATCAACCGAATCGACCAGTTTTCCCAGTCGGGCTGGGGCAGTAGCGCCATTAGCTCCCGCTCGATTTTGACGGGGTTGTCCTGGCGGGTAAAGTCGAGGCGGTTGCTCAATCGCCTCACGTGGGTATCCACCGTCACCCCGGCATTGATGCCAAAGGCATGGGCCATGACCACATTGGCGGTTTTGCGGGCCACCCCCGGTAGGGTGAGCAGTTCCTCCATCCGCTGGGGCACCTCCCCGTCAAATTCCGTGACGATGCGTTGGCAGGCCCCCTGAATGTTTTTGGCCTTATTGCGATAAAAGCCGGTGGAGCGCACCAGCGCCTGTAGTTCATCCATATCCGCCCCAGCCAAGGCGGGGGCATCGGGGAAACGGGCAAACAGGGCTGGCGTAACCTTATTCACCCGCTCGTCAGTACATTGGGCGGACAAAATTGTCGCCACCAGTAGCTGCACAGGGCTGTCATAATCCAGCGAACAGGTGGCGTCGGGGTAGAGTCGTTTTAGCCGGGTCAAAACCTCTAGAGCCCGCTGCTTCTGGGCTGATTGAGAGCGGCGGCTCACTGCAGCAAGTCCCGGAAGACGGCCAGTTGGGAGGTGTCGCGCACAATCAAAAACACCCCCAGGCCCAACAGCAAAACCAAGCCCGTCTGCATCACATTTTCCTGGAAACGCTCCGGCAGGGGCTTACCGCGCAGGGCTTCGATCAGCAAAAAGGCCAGTTGCCCACCATCCAGGGCCGGTAACGGCAGGATATTGATAATCGCCAGGTTGATGCTGATGATGGCCGTAAAGGGGAAGAGGCTATTAATGTTGGCCCGAGCCAAACCGGCCCCCTGTTCCACAATCTTGACGGGACCCGCCACTTGGCTGGCCATCTGAGAGAAGTTGGTGATTAGCATGACGAAGCCCTGCACCGTCTGCACCAACATGCTTTGGAACTCTTGGGCGGCTAAGGAAAACAGCTCGAATACGTTGCTGGCGCGACGGTAGTCGAGGGTGCCGTTGCGCTGTAGTTGTACCCCAATCACCGGTTTGCCGTTATCCCCCAGCTCAGGAATGACCGTTAGGTCGAGGGTGCGATCGCCCCGCTGCACCGAGAACTCAAGGGGCTGCTCAGCATTCTCCTGAATCAGGGTGACCAATTCATCCACCGTGTTTTCTGCCGTGGTGAGGCGCTGGCCATTGGCTTGCAAAATCACGTCCCCAGCCTGCAGTCCAGCTACAGCAGCGGGGGAACTTTCCGATACGATTTGGGGCACCAGAATTCCTGGCTCCGGGATAAAGCCCTGAGGTACACCCACGCTGGCAAACTGCACCACAAAGACCAGGTAGGCAAACAGCAGGTTGGCGGCGACCCCAGCGCTGATCACAATGGTGCGATCGAGAATGGGTCGATTTTTGAGAAGATTGGGGTCTTGAGGTGGGATATCGCTGTCGGGATCGTCATCTGGAAAGCCGACAAATCCCCCTAGAGGAATGGCCCTGAGGGCATATTCGGTCTCGGAGCCCTGGTACTTCCAAAGAATGGGGCCAAACCCAATGGAGAATCGATTCACATGGATACCCTGGAAGCGGGCGGCCAGGAAGTGACCCATTTCATGGACAAAAATAAGTAGTGCCAAAACGGCGATCGGAGCCAGAACGGACATAACCCCTCAAGCAGGTAAACAATTGCGGTTTCCCTATTCTATCGTCCGACCTTCGCCTGCAAAGATTATCGTTTGGCTCAAAGATGGTTCGAAAGGTTCACGGGGGTTCGCTTCATCCCATTTCACACTGCCTCCCAGGGATCGCCCATAGAGGGCTGAGGTCGGCAGCTCAATCGGGGGAAACATGGGGTAGGCCAACTGACGAAACTCGATCAATAGGTAATGAGGCAGTGACTCATCCGTTTCTTCTGGCCGCGCTCTCAAAAGACTCAGACGTCGCGCCAGGTGTGTCAATGCCATTAGTTTTTCAAGATGCCCCTCCCTAGTGAGTCATCCCTACCCAAACAGTTGTTATTACCCAGGG
>CAYGVA010000039.1:0-10037 GCA_964353225.1 uncultured Leptolyngbya sp. | reverse complement strand
GTCCCGTGATCCAACGATGGTTGCTGGCGAACCAGATGCAGACAATAGGGTCAGTTCTTGGAACAAAGTCGCCCTAACGCAAGGTAATTCAGAGAATTATGGCTACTTCGACCTCTTCCATTCGCTCTCGCGGTATGGAGCTGCTCATGGCCTACAAGCAAGAGCCCTCCATCAATTTACGTAATCGTCTAGTCCGCCTGAATGCAGGACTGGTTCGGAAAATTGCTCACCGTATTAGTCACCAATGTTCAGAACCCTACGAGGATCTAGAGCAAATTGGTTATTTGGGACTCATTCGTGCCATTGAGCGGTTTAACCCCAGCCAAGGCTGTGCATTCAGTTCATTTGCAGTGCCCTATATCCGTGGAGAAATGCTGCATTTCTTACGGGATCGCGGTACTACGATTAAGATTCCCCGTCGCTGGCAAGATCTGCAGAAAGAAGCCCAGAAATGCCAGGGTGAGCTGATTCGCCAATTCGGTCGCCAACCCAGTGACCATGAGATGGCGGTTGCCCTCTCCGTTTCTGTACAGGAATGGCGTGAGGTCAAGCTGGCAAACAAAAATCGGATGCCCTTGAGCCTGGATGCGACGGTCTGCCATCAGGTGGATTCCAGCATTACCCTTGGGGATACATTGCCGGACAGCTATTACCAGTCTATGCAGGCCCTGGAAGAGGATCGCCAACAGCTCCAGCGGGCTATGGCCCAGCTAGAGGAAAAGACCCGCTCTGCTATTGAGTTTGTCTTTTTCAAAGGCTTGTCTCGTAAGGAAGTCGCTGAACGTATCGGCGTCAGCCCCATGACGGTGACCCGTCGCATTCAACGGGGTGTTGACCAAATGATTGACTTCCTACAGCCTCAGGCTCTCCAAACCGAGCCTTAGTTTATCTAAAGCCGAACCTTAGCTAGGGGTTCGGGGGCGCGTTAGCCCCATCGACTAGCGACAACTTGCGTATAGGGTGCATTACAAAGACACGGGAGATTCTCCCGTGTCTTTTCTGTTTTAGGAGATTGCCGAGACCTAAAATGCCGGCTGTCGGGCGAATGGGCTGACAAAACAGCCTGCCATCCAATCCTGGATGGGGTCAGGAGACCTGCACCCTACCCTGCCCGAAATCGCCTGAGTCGTCGTTGTTAGCCCAATATAGCGCTGGCCAATTTGCTTAGGACACCTAGGATCGTCCTGATGCTTGGCACAGAAGCAAAGTAGCTCGCAGTCTTGTCCTAACCAGACTGGCGACTGCTACACCATCCGTTGCTCAAGATTGCCACGCATCGCTTAAGCTACCGTAGAATTTCCACAGCTTATGTTTAAAAATATGCGGGTGTTATGGATCTGAATTCGCCCCCTTCGCCTCAACAATCACGCCAGTTTCAGCAGCTTCAGGCCCACCTGTGTAATCTGTGGCGACCCTCTGATCAGTTTGATGCCCGCGATTGTCAAGTGCTGGTCGTTCCATCCCTCAGTCTTGATCAAGCTGAGCTGCGAAAAATTGCCGGGGTCCATTACTACGAAGAGCGGCTGCTATTTTCGTTGATTCGGCTGCGGAATCCTAAAACGCGCTTGATTTACGTTACGTCTCAGCCTTTGCACCCCAGCATCGTGGACTATTACTTGGAGCTGTTGCCAGGGATTCCCAGCTCCCATGCCCGAGATCGCCTCACCCTCCTGTCCACCTACGATGCCTCCCAGCAACCCCTGACCCAAAAACTGCTAGATCGCCCCCGCCTGCTCCAAAAGATTCGAGAAAAACTGGATCCCCAGCGGGCCTATATGGTCTGCTACAACTCCACCACCCTGGAGCGGGATTTGGCCCTGTCTTTAGGGGTTCCCCTGTTGGCCCTTGATCCCAGTCTGCTGCACTGGGGTACCAAGGGGGGCAGCCGCCAGATTTTTGCCGAATGCGGTATTCCCCATCCCGATGGCACGCCCCTTGTGACCACTCCCGATGATTTGGCGGATGTGACCGCAGCCTTGTGGACCCGGCAACCCGATGTACAGCGCCTGGTGGTGAAGCTCAATCAGGGGTTCTCGGGGGAGGGTAATGCGCTCTTGGATTTGCGACCCTGGGTGGACAAGATTATGGCGTTGAGTACCCACCGCGAGCGGGCAGCGCTGCTAAAACGGGCCTTTGCCCATCTAGAGTTCCAATCCCATAGCGAGACCTGGGCGACCTTTGAGCAAAAGATCCATGGTTTGGGGGCGATCGCAGAGGTGTTTATTGAGGGGGAGGAGAAGCGATCGCCCAGTGTCCAGGGGCGCATTACCCCATTGGGTGGGGTGGAGATGCTGTCTACCCATGATCAAATTCTGGGGGGACCGGACGGGCAGATTTTCCTGGGCTGTTCTTTTCCCGCCGATGCTGGCTACCGATTGCAAATTCAGGAGATGGGGCGGGCGATCGGTGAGAACCTGGCCCAGAAGGGAGCCTTAGAGCGCTACGGAGTGGATTTCATTGCTGTCCATCAACCGGGCCAAGACCCCGCCTGGACCCTCCATGCCATTGAGATCAACCTGCGCAAAGGGGGCACCACCCATCCGTTTATGGCCCTGAAGCTGCTGACAGAGGGGGAATATAGCGTGGGGGACGGTCTGTTTTATACCCGCCAGGGCCAGCCTAAGTTTTATCGGGCCTCTGACAATTTGCAAAAAGATGCCTACCGGGGGCTACTGCCCAGCGATCTAATGGACATCATTGTCAGTGAGCGGCTGCACTTTAACAGTGTCGAGGGCACCGGGGCAGCCTTTCACCTCATGGGCTGTTTGTCGGAATACGGCAAGTTGGGGCTGACCAGCATCGGCAATACCCCTGACCATGCGGATGAAATTTACGATCGCGTCGTAGAAGCTCTGGACCACGAAGTGGCCATGCTGGGCTAGGGGAGCGTTTCTCACCAGCCCGGACTCCAGTCATCCCAATCTTCATTGGTCCTGGTGGTATTGGGGAACTGGGTGGGGTTGCCCGCTCCTTCGAGTTCTAGCCGCAGCTGGTCCAGCAATGGCTCTTGGGAGGGCAAATCATCCACCAGCTCATAGGGCAAGACCCCCTGCCGCAGGGCAAAGTCAATGGTGGCGGCGGCCCCGACCCCCACCGACCATTCAAAGGAATGGACCCGATAGGCGGCGGCGGCAATGGTGCTGGTGGCAATGCTTTTGCCCGCCACCAGCAAGTTATCGACCCGCTGGGGAATCAGCGATCGCAACGGAATCTGGGTGGGATAGGACGGTCCATGGGCTTGGCGCACGCCGGGGCGCTCGATATTGCCCGGTGCTTCGGGGGGGCTCTCTAGCATGCAGGGGTGGAAATCAATGGTGTAGTTGGCGATGCCCACGGAGTCGGGGTAAATGCGCGATCGCTGCCGCTGGGGAATTTCGGCGGCGGGGGTGTCATTGAGCACGGCATCGATCACCTGACCCGCCACCTCTCGCCTCAGCAGCATAAACAGGTTTGGCCCCAGGTTATTGGCATAAAAGGGATCGCTAAAGTCAATGCGCGTAAAGTCAACCTCATTGATCTCAAAGCCATCGCTGTAGCCGTAGGCGGGCCGCCCCACAATCCGCCGCCCTTCCCGCATGTAAGGGTGCTTTGACAGGCCATGGGCCGTACCCATGGGGGATTCGTAGCCTTTCAAAAATCGACTATTGGGGAACGGTTCCTTCACGTCATCTCCCAACTGCGAATCGGTGGTGCCGATCGCCAGCCAGTAGTAATAGCTGAGGGCATTTTCTTCTCCCCGTGCTAATGCCTGCTGACGCAGCCCCCCCAGCCAGCCACCGGGCTCTAGTTGGCCCGTTTCCAGCAGTTGCCCGTGGGTGTAAATCAAATTATCCGCAGCGGTGCCGGGTCGATAATCATTCCCCCAGGTCCAATTTTGCATGGAGATATCCCCCACCTGGGGCCGGTGCGCGCCAATAATCCGCTCCGTACGGCGCGGGTTGGCACTCCAGATGCGGCGATAGGTAAAGACAAAATCGTAGTAGTCCTGGGGGCTGTACCCGTCCCGCGATCGCTCATAGCTAAAGTAGGGTTCGTACTCGGGGTAAAACTCAGGCGGATCGTGGGGCTGGGGCTCCGCTGTGGCCTCCATGGCAAAGGTATAGGTGAAACCCTGGGTGCAGTAGGCGTCATTACTGGTAACGGGGGAAGAAGGGTTGAGTTGCGAAACCGGATCGAGCCCCAGCCGGTAGGGTACCCCCGCCATAGCAATCACTTCACCCGTTTCCGTAGCCTCAATCACGTACCAGTCGGTGGGGCCAGTGGCTTCGGTTGCAGCGGGGACAAACTGGATGATCTGTTTGTCTAGGCGGGCTGAGTCTTCGTAGCGGTAGGCGTCTTCAATGATTTGTGAGAGGGGCTCCGTGTTCAGCGGCGGCGTTCCGGTGGCGGGACTGTGCTGAATGCCCACGGCGCTGGTGATTTGGGAGCCCTCTGGGTTCAATTCCACATGCTTGGGGACGGTATTGGGGAACCATTTCAGCTCGCCCTCCCCTTCTCGGGCAGCATCTTGCAACATCGCCAACAAAATTTGGTGGGCGTCCTCTGGCATAAAGCAGGTGGCGCTGACCCAGCATTTGCCTGGATTGATCTCGCCATCGTAGGTGGCGGCAATGCGATCGCGCAGTCCCTTATATCCCGCCGCATAAAACAACAGTTGCCGCTGTCTGGGGTACTCATCTAGGGCCGAGGTGCCCTGGGAAGAAATCTGCCCCCCCACCCAATCGGTTAGCTCGGTGAGACAGACGGTATGGCCTGCCTTGAGACTGTGGTAGGCCGCTGCCGTGCCCGCTAGACCGCCACCAATAATCAGGAGTTCGCAGGCCACGACTGCATCTGGGGTTGGGGCTGTCACTTCAGCCGACTCAGGGCTGGTTTGGGCCTGGGTGGCGAAGGGGAAAGGGAAGATCGTCCCCAGGATCGCCATCCCCAAGGAAAGTCCCACCCGTTCGAGCCAACTGCGCTGCAGCATCGGTCACTCCTCAACAAAACGTTTTGCGAGCCGTTGCTGATTTAGAGGATGAACCGATCTATCAAATTCGCCCATAGCCTGAATTTGATAGATGAAATCATGCCGGGGATCAGCAATACCTTTTTCAGAATGCACCAGCGCACTCCTTGGCAGACTCTAGCTCAGCCGATACCTGGCTGCCATAGCAGTCGCCAGTCCGGTTAGGACAAGACTGCGAGCCACTTTGCTTCTACGCTCAGGATCAGAGCGATCCTAGGTGTCCTAAGCAAAGTGGCCAGCGCTATAAAAGGGGTCCCTACGCAGAACGTTATGCTGAGGCAAGTGTAACCGTCCCCTGAGCGGAGTCGAAGGGGACATCTTGCATAGGTTTTGGCTTTCTCCCTTTGGGAGACGCGTTGCGAACGACTTCGCTCAGCCAGCGTAGTAACAGGGACGCTTACGAGGCAAGTACACCGAAGCCAACATTCAAGCCGCCGCCACCGCTGAAACCCTGCCGCCACCGTCTATCCGCTAAGTCCTGTCTCCTAAATCCTGAGTTCCAACTTCGCCGCCGTTGTCTCCAGCCATGAAAACCATTGAAAAAGATCAATCGCACCTCAACGCGGTAGTCGGCATGGCAATTTAAATTTCCCAGGAAGGCAAAATAGAACAGGATCGTCATCTCCTGAATAGCCCCTATGCGTGTTGGCATCCTCCACTCTCTATCTGGGTCTATGGCCATTAGCGAAGCATCGCTCAAAGATGCTGCCCTGATGGCCATCGATGAAATCAACCAGGCTGGCGGTGTGCTGGGGACATCCATTGACCCCGTCGTGGCGGATGGGGCTTCGAATCCGCTCATCTTTAGCCAAAAAGCCACAGCCCTGATCACCCAAGATCATGTGGTCAGTCTGTTTGGGTGCTGGACCTCTGCCAGTCGCAAAGCGGTCTTGCCCGTGGTCGAGGCCCACAACAGTTTGCTGTGGTACCCCCTCCAATATGAGGGTTTAGAGCAGAGTTCGAATATTTTTTATACGGGATCTTGCCCCAACCAGCAGGTCGAACCGGCGGTATCTTGGCTGTTGCAACATCAGGGCCAGCGTCTCTACCTGTTGGGCTCAGACTATAGTTTTCCGCGCACGGCCAATCGGCTGATTCGCGGCCAACTCTCCCTATCGGGCGGGACTGTGGTGGGAGAAGACTATGTCTCGATGGAGGCGGAGGACTTTCAGGCCATTTTGGCCCGCATTCAGGCGACCCAGCCCGATGCTATTTTCAGCACCTTGAATGGCAGCAGCAACCTCCATTTTTATCGCCAGTATCAGGCCGCTGGGCTGATGTCAGAGCAAATCCCGATTATGGCCGTGAGTGTTGCAGAGGGGGAAGTGCAGCGCATCGGCGCGGCGGCGGTGGGCCACTATGCCAGTTGGAGCTATTTTCAGAGCTTAGATTTACCTGCGAACCATCGCTTTGTGCGGGATTTTCAGGCTCGTTATGGTACTGACCGGGTGACCAGTGACCCCATTGAAGCGGCCTATTTTCAGGTTTATTTATGGAAGCAGGCCGTCGAGGCTGCGGGATCATTAGAGTGCGATCGCGTTCGCCAAGCCGCCTACGGACAAACCTTCGAAGCCCCAGGGGGACCCATCACCCTTCAGGCCAATCACCATCTGGCCAAGCGCTGCCGCATTGGCAAAATCTTACCCTCCGGCCAGTTTGACATCGTCTTTGACACCCGCACCCCCCTCGCGCCCCTGCCCTGGCTCGGTGTCGAGGCAGCCTCCTTTGATAATGCGCCGGTGGTGGTGCAACTGATGTCGGAGGTCTCCCAATGGATTCAAAAGGCCCAGGATCTAGAGATTACCCTGCAGCAGCTACAGCAAGAGGTGGCAGAGCGCCAGCGCACCGAAGCCGCCCTGAAGGAGCGGGATGCCCAGTTGGCTCGAACCCAAGCGGAAATAGAACTCACCCGCCGCCTCCAGAGTTTGCTGCTGCCTAAGGTGGAGGAATTGCAGCAGATTGTGGGGCTCGACATTGATGGTTTGATGACCCCCGCCGACCGGGTCGGCGGCGACTACTATGATGTGCTGGTCCAGGGGGATCTCATTTACATCGGGATTGGGGATGTCACCGGCCATAGCCTAGAGAGTGGCATGGTCATGCTGATGGTGCAAACCGCAATCCGCACCCTGGTGGCCCAAGGAGAGGCGGATGTGGTGAATATCCTGAATGTGATCAATCAGACGATCTATGCCAATGTCCGGCGAATGGGCTCCCACCACAACATGACCTTGGTGCTGCTCACCTACCAAGGGGGGCAACTGACCATCGGTGGTCAACATGAAACCCTGATTTTGGTGCGTCAGGGGGGCGAGGTGGAGTTGATTGACACCTTCGAGCTGGGGTTTCCCCTCGGGCTGGAGCCCGATATTAGTGCCTTTGCGGCCAAGATCCAGCTCCAACTTCAGCCAGGTGATGTCATGGTGCTCTATACCGATGGTATTTCTGAAGCCATGGATAAAGATAATCGGCAATATGGCCTAGACCGTCTATGTGCGATCGCCCAGACTTTTTGCCAAGCGACTGCCGGTGATATTCGGGCGGCTATCCTCGCTGATTTACACCAGCATATTGGTTCACAACCCCTCCAGGATGACATTGCTTTACTGGTGTTCAAGCGCCACTGACAGCGACGGGCCATTATCTACCCAGGCAAATCGATCAGGGCAAAATGTACGGTTTTAGATATTGCCCCACCATTGTCCCGATGAGCTGATCAACCGAACGAAACAGTGAAGTAGGTAGACGTGCAGATCGCAAGTAGATATTGGTGTGTCGCAAGTCCCCATTCAACCCAAACCATTGAGTCACACCGTTGCCGACCCAGTTGAGCCGGGTCAAATAACGCTGACCAGTCAGTTAGAGGTCGCCCAACTACAGCAAGTGGTTGAGCAACTCACCCAAGAAAATCAGCAGCTCACAAGGGCTTTGTCAACGGCGGTCACACCGGATGAGCGGGCCGAAATCGACTTGAATGCAACCGTGACCCAGCTCCAAGCTGAAATCCTGGAGCGGCGGCGCATAGAAGCCATGCTCCGGACGCTCGTTGAGGTGCTGTCGCGGGAAAAGGCAGATTTAGAAATTATCGTCCAGACCATCATGGAGCATGGCGACGTGATGGATGCCCAGTGGCGGCAAAAACTAAAAGAGACGGTTTGGCTGGCGGAGATGGATGGGCTGACCCAGGTGGCCAATCGCCGCAAATTTGATGCGTATCTCACGCAGCAGTGGCAGCAGATGAGCCGAGATCGTACCCCCATCGCCGTACTATTCTGCGACATTGACCATTTCAAACAGTACAACGATGCCCGAGGCCATCTGGCGGGGGATGAGGTGCTCAGACAAGTGGCCCAGGCATTGAAGGGTGCCATCCCCCGCCCCCTAGATTTGTTAACGCGCTACGGTGGTGAAGAGTTTGCTGCGATTTTGCCCCAAACCGATGCCGCTGGTGCCTTAGCGGTGGCTCAGCGTATGCAAGTCGCGATCGCGGCATTGCACATTGCCCATCCCTCTTCCCCCATTGCCGACCACCTCACCATCAGTATGGGGATCGCTGCAGGCATTCCCCGGCTGCATCAGCCCGCCACTGATCTGGTTGACGGGGCAGATAAGATGCTGTATCTGGCTAAACAGCAGGGACGCAACCGTATTATTTACCATGCCCTTTGATGCCAGGAGCCCCAAACATGATGCCTGTCTCTGATCGAGTCAAAATCTACGGGACGTTTGTAGAAGATTTGCCCGTCAATGAAGAGTATTTGACCCTTCAGTTTTCTCCGGCTCGGGCTCCCCGCAACCGCCGCTGGAAAAACTACGGCCTGTCCGCCGACTTTCTAGGGGGGTACTTTGCTGAGTTTTTCCCCGGCGATGAATTGCCCGGCAGTCCGATCAGTCGTCGGGACGCGGCCAAAGCCGCCATTAGCTACATTGCCAATGAGCTCCTAGAAAACGCGGTCAAATATAGTGATGCAGCGGCGGACTTACCCATTTCCATTACCCTGCGGCTCTATGCCGAGCAAATTGTGATTGAAGTGAGCAACCACGCGACGCCCAAGGCGGTGGCAGGCTATCAGCAGTTTGTGGAAACATTGCTCGCTACTGACCTGGATGAACTGTATACCCGCCAGCTTGAAACCACGGCCCTGGGCTCAGGGGTGTCTAGCCTGGGGATACTAACCATGGCCAAGGATTATGCCGCCAAGCTAGGGTGGCGGTTTCAAGTCCAAACCATGAACCCCGACGTGACCCGAGTACAAGTGATGGCCCATTTAAATATTTGAGCATCCCTGGCCTGGGTTGCAGAATCTCAAGGAGTGTAAAACCTGTGGATGTGACGGTAGAAGTAAAAGCAGATGAGTATCGGGTGTGGCTTGAGCCTGAGACCTCGACAGTATTTTTCAAGGGGTTCCTCCGCCTAGATGGCATGGCGGCGTATCAGCCCATCATGGATTTATTGGTGGCAGCCATGGAGAGTACCCCCACCTGTATTCTCAATCTGCAAGGCCTGGAGTTTCTCAATAGCTCTGGCATCAGCATGTTGTCGATGTTTGTGGTGAAGGTGCGGCAACGGGGCGATGCCCAGCTCATTCTCCAGGGGTCTAACACCATCCTGTGGCAAACGAAGTCTTTAAAAAATTTGCAACGTCTGATGCCCAGCCTCGTGCTCACCTTGACCTAAGCCATTAACGGGGTTAAGACGGCTGTCTAATGCCCATCTGTACTCGCCAGAGGCTGGCATACAGGCCGTTTCGCCCGAGCAACTCTTCATGGGTGCCCCATTCCACCAGTTGCCCTTGCTCCATGACATAAATGGCATCGGCATTGCGAATTGTAGACAGGCGATGGGCGATCGCGATGGTTGTCCGATCCTGAGTAATTTTCTCTAGGGAGCGCTGGATGGCCGCTTCGGTCTCGTTGTCTACCGCTGAGGTGGCCTCATCCAAGACTAAAATCGGCGGATCTTTGAGGATGGCGCGGGCGATCGCCAGTCGCTGCCGTTGCCCCCCCGAGAGCTTTTGCCCCCGTTCCC